>JAFZRB010000289.1 GCA_017620115.1 Clostridia bacterium
AAACCTGTACTATACGGAGCCGTGCGCCGCTCTGGCGCAAATGCTGTGCGAGCGCACGGGCATGAAAAAAGTGTTTTTTGGCAATTCCGGCGCGGAGGCGAACGAATGCGCCATCAAGGCGGCGCGCAAATACGCATCCCGGAAAAAAGGCGCGGACACCTTCACCATCGTGACGCTGAAAAACAGCTTTCACGGACGGACGCTGACCACGCTAGCCGCCACCGGCCAGGAGCACTATCACGAACTGTTCCAGCCGCTGACGCCGGGCTTCGCCCATGTCGGGGCCGGGGATATGGCAGAGCTGGAAGCCCTTGCGGAAAAGACGAAAATCGCCGCCGTCATGATCGAGTGCATTCAGGGCGAAGGCGGCGTCATTCCTCTGGACAGGGCATATGTCCGCGCGCTGGCGGATTTCGCCGCGGCGAAGGATATCCTCCTGATCGTCGACGAAGTGCAGACGGGCAACGGCCGCACGGGCGCGCTCTACGCTTATATGAACTACGGCATACAGCCGGACATCGTGACGACCGCCAAGGGCCTCGGTGGCGGCCTGCCGATCGGGGCGGCGCTTCTGGGCGAAAAAGTGCAGGATGTCTTCCAGCCTGGCGATCACGGCTCCACCTTCGGCGGCAACCCCGTCTGCTGCGCGGGCGCCATCAGCGTTCTCAGCCGCATCGACGAGGCTCTTCTGGCCTCCGTCCGGGAGAAAAGCGCCTATGTGAGGGACACGCTGAGCGGCGCGCCCGGCGTCGAATTCGTGCGCGGCATGGGGCTGATGCTGGGCGTCAAGACGCAAAAACCGGCCGCCCAGGTCATTGCGCGGCTGCGCGAAAAGGGCGTGCTCTGCCTGACCGCCAAGGACTGCGTGCGGCTGCTGCCCGCGCTGAATATCCCTTCTGATCTCCTGCAAAGCGCCGTTCGGGCGATCAGGGATGTCTGCGCGGAATAGGATCATACGAAACGGAGGAGCGCTGCCCTCGCCGGCGGCGCTCCTTTTTCGTTTGTCAAAAATAACGCGCCGCGTTTCTGGACGGCGCGGATTTTGGAATCCGCACCATTGACAGAATCACCGGGTTATGGAATAATAGGAGCGGAACAGAAAAGCAGCCGTCAGAAAGCATGGAGGTATCGCTATGAAACGACCCATCAGCCTTATCATTGACGACCCCGCGCCGAGGGTGTTCGTCTACTATGAGCATGCCGAAAGGCGCGTTACCGCCGACGGCCGGCCCCTGCTGGATCAGGTGCCCAACTCATTCCTGCGCGATTTCTGCGACGTGGCGGAACGCTTCGGCCTGCGCGGCAAGTACAGCGTCGTGCCCATGCCCGGCGGACGGGGCGACATCGTGAACGGCATTCCCGGCTTCCCTGAAAGCGAAATTCGCGAATGGCTGGACACCGTGCGCGAGCGCGTCGCGCCCCGGTTTTCCATCTGTCCCGAGATGCTCACGCACACGAAGGCGGTCGATCTCAAAACCGGCGGTTTCCTCGAAATGAACGAAAAGCAGTGGGCCAGCACGCAGAACGCCGCCGCGCTCACGCCCTACATCGCCAGGGCGCTCGACCTGCTCCGCCAGGCCAGCCTGCCCGTCAGCGGCGTCACGTCGCCGTGGGATTTCGGCATCGAGGTCGAACCGGAGTATGTGAAGGCCATATCCGCGGCGTTCGATCAGGTGTGCGGCCGCAAGGACTGCTGGTACTTCCTGCGCTCGCTGAGGCATGTGAAGAACGCGCTGCCATGGGTGGCGCTGAACGAAGAAGGCCGGCGCGTGGTATCCGTTCCGGCGACGGCGTCGGACTGCTTCTGGCAGACCATGGACACCACCGAGGCCTCGCCCGAATACATCTCCCGCATCGCCGACAACCTGATCACGGCGGACGGAACGGCCGGCGAGATCATCGACGTGATGGACGGCGGCGGCTGGCCCATCCTGATCGCGCACTGGCAGTCGCTCTTCTCCAACGGGCTCGGAACGGGACTGAAGGCGCTGGCCGAGGTGGCCCGGCGCATTGAAGCCAATCTGTCCGATCGCGTCGAATGGATGTCCAGCGAGGAAATCATGCGCCTTGTTCTGGAGCATCCGGAACGCTATCCCGCGCCGGCCTTCTGATCCGGTTTTCACAGCCGCGGCATGTTCCGCGGCTTCTTTCATGCGGCGGAAACGCATTGTCAGGAATTGTTATCATGCTTTTTTCGCATTCTTTTTCCGCGCATTTTGGAAATGTTTTATAATATATCCAGCATAACACAGTGGGGAGGAATGGCCGTGCATTTTCTGGAGCTTGTGAACCGGAGCTATACCGGCGAAGTGGTTTCCAAGGACGATTGGGATATGGAACATGTGGTCATGCCCATGATGGATATCGTGGAGGAGTTCGATCTGAACCGGGAGAACGGCGAGCTGCTGCTCCATGACCGCGAACAGGCCAGGGCCTATTTCGAGGCGGGCGTGGAGTTTCTCGTTCGCAGCGGCGTGTACAACCAGTCCACCGGCCGCGTCATCCGCTTCACCCGCGAGGAGATTCTCGAAGCCGCGCGCGGCATGCCCCAGGCCGTGACCGTAGGCCGCGGCGCGGACGCCTTCACCTTCGAGCCCCGCCATCCCGACTCCGCCCGGCTGCCCGGGGTGGTCGCCGGCAATCCCGGCTGCCCCATGACCGAGGAGCAGTTCCGCCGCACCGTCATGTCCTGGGCCAAAGAGCCCGTTGTCGATATGGTCACCTGCGGATCCATCGTGGAGGTGGACGGCTTCAAGGTCGTCCGCGCTTCGCCCTCCGAGGTGATCGCGCTGCGCCGCGAGCTGAAATACCTGAACGAAATCTGCGCGAAGGTTGGCCGCCCCGGCATAGGCCGTCTGGCGGCGGAGAGCAGCGTTTCCGAGATCGGCGACCTGGCGGCCATGGCCCCCGGCGGCTTCCAGCCCGGCGACGCGCACCTCATCGCCCTCAACAACGAGCTCATCATCACCAACGACAACCTCATCCGCGTGGCCAACGCCATCGACACGCCTGTGTTCAACGCTTCTCTGGCCTGCGTCATGGTGGGCGGTCTGGCGGGCGGCGCGCCAGGCGCGGCGGTGTGCATGATCGCCTCGCTTCTGGCGGATTCCCTCGTCGGCCGGGCGGATTATCATCTCTGCCACCCCATCCACATTAAGTACATCGCCACATCCACCCCGGAGTGCATGTGGCTCTCCAGCGCCGTGTGCCAGGCTTTCGACGCCTGCGCGCCCGCCGTCGTCATCTGCGACATCTATCCCAAGAGCGGCGCAGGTACCGTCGAGCTGCTGCGGGAAGTGGCCGCGAATGCGCTGGCCATCACCGTGTCCGGCGGACACCTGGAGGGCGTCGGCTCCTGCGACGGTCTGAAGCCGAACTGCTCGGGCCTGGAGGCGCGCTTAATGGGCGAGGTGGGCAAGGCCGCCGCCGCACAGGGCATGACCCGCGCCCAGGCGGAACCCATCATCGCCCGGCTGCTGGACGAATACCAGCATATCTTTGAGAAGGGAAACGAGGGGCTGCCCTTTGAGGAAGTCTACGGCGAGGACGGCGAGCCCCGCGGCTTCTGGCTGGGGATGTATGAGGAAGTCAAAAGCGAGCTCATCGGCCTGGGACTCAAACTGTGAACCCGGCGGAGGATTCCGCTCACATAGAAATACAAAGGGGGATTCAACTTGAACGGCAAACAGAAGTCACTCATTCCTGCCTTTACCAGAGGCGATGTCGGCGGCCTGACCTACATGATCGCCAACAACATCGTCAACTACATCATCGTCATCGCGACGCTCAAGGGCTTTGACTGGCCGGATGAGATCATCTTCGGGCGCGTGATTCCCGGCCTGTCCATCGGCCTGCTCTGCGGCGGCCTGTACTACGCCTGGATGGCGTGGAAACTCTCCGCCAAGCTCCAGCGCGCCGACGTGACCGCGCTGCCCTCCGGCATTTCGACGCCCGCCATGTTCGTGATCCTGTTCGGCGTCATCAGCCCCATCCACTATGCCATCGGCGATCCCGAAACCGAATGGGCCGCGGCGACCGCCGCCTGCTTCATCGGCGGCTTCGTGGAATTCCTGGGCGGCTTCATCGGTCCCTGGGTCAAGAAGCACCTGCCCCGCGCCGCGCTGCTCGGCACCGTAGCCGGCATCGGCTTCATCTGGATGGCCACGCAGGGCGTGTTCGACGTGTTCGGCGATCCCATCGTGGGCCTGCCCATCCTGGCGGTGGCCATGCTGGGCGTGTTCGCCGGCTACCTCTTCCCCAGGAAGGTTTCGCCCTTCATGGTCGCCATTGTGGGCGGTATCGTGTACGCCTTCTGCCTGGGCCGCACCCAGTTCGACTTCACCCAGGTGGGCTTCTACTTCCCGAATCCCGTCAACACCGTCCAGTCGCTCATCAACGGCTTCGCTTATGTGGCGCCGTATCTTACGGTGGTCATTCCCGTTGAGATCTACAACTTCATCGAGACGATGGACAACGTGGAATCCGCCAACGCGGCGGGCGACCCCTACAACGTGCGCGAAGCGCAGTTCGCCGACGGCGTCTGCACCATGGTCTCCTCGCTGTTCGGCGGCGTGGTGCCCAACACCGTGTGGCTGGGCCATCCCGGTCTGAAAAAGACGGACGCCGGCGCGGGCTACAGCTGGATCAGCGGCGTCGTGCTGGGCCTGGCGGGCTTCCTGGGGCTGTTCACCGTGCTGTCCGACCTGGTGCCTCCGGCGGTGGCGGCCATCACCTTCCTGTGGTGCGCGGTCATCATGGTGGCTCAGGCCTTCAAGGAGTGCAAGCCCAAGCATTACGCGGCCATCGCCATCGCCATGGTGCCTTCCATCGCCGACTACCTGTTCACGCAGATTGAAGCCGCGCTGGCCACCGGTTCCATGATGGAGGGCGGCTGGGGCATCTGGTCGGAGACGCTGGAGAGCGGCCTGAAGGGCTTCTCCGCCGAGGTTTCCGAGCTGCTCATCGCCAACGGCGCCATGTGGAACGGCGTGCCCGCGGTGAAGACCGGCGCCATCATCATCGGCATCCTGCTGGCCTCCATGTGCGTGTTCATGATCGACAGGAAGCTGCGCAGCGCCTCCGTGATCGCGCTGGCCGGCTCCGTGCTTTCCCTGTTCGGTTTCATCCACAACGCCGAGCTGGGCTTCTATCCCTCCTCCCCCTTCATGATCGGCTGGCTCATCGTGGCCGTGCTGCTGTTCGTTCTGAGCTTCGGCAAGGGCAAGTGGTTCGACGCGCCGGACGATTTTGAATACGTCTGACGCGCGTCAGACATGGACCAGGGCCCTTCCATTCGCTCATTTCGCCGCGCCGGGAGAGTGAAACCGGCGCGGTTTTTCTTATACCCTACTCTCCCCGACCCGCCCTTTCCGGTTCCGTTCGCGCGCGTTCACGGCGCGCGGGACGAAGTTTTTCCCGTTGTTAATAAACATAACCCGCCGCCGTATTGACACCCTCCGCCTTTTGTGATAGCATAACCACAAACCGAATATTGCAACTAAAGGATAGAGGCGCAATTGTCAAGAGTACGACTGATGCAAGGCATCGCAACGCCGTTGTCAGTCCGAAAGGGGCCGTTGCCGAAGAGGGAGAAGTGTGCGAACTCCGTCTGGTCGCGCGGATAACATCCGCCCGACTGCCGCATTTGTGGAGCGCTATGTATTAATTGTAATTTCTCCGCCCGCCGTCGCGGCGCGGGGGGTTGATTTCAGTTAAGACACAGCGAATGCGAATGCATTTGCTGTTTTTGTTTCCTGAAATTTGCAATGGACGGTATTCTCCGGCTTTCCGTGAAGACTCAACAAATAACAGGAGGATGAATCCATGAAAGGCAGTCCCATTTTCCGCGGCGCCGCGACGGCGCTCATCACACCGCTCACCAGGGACGGCGTCGACTTCAACGCCTTCGGCCGCCTCATCGACTGGCAGATCGCCGAGGGCATCGACGCGCTCGTCATCGCCGGCACCACAGGCGAGGGCTCCACGCTGACCGACGAGGAGCACCGCGAATCCATCCGCTTCGCGGTTGAGCGGACGGCCGGCCGCGTTCCCGTCATCGCCGGCACCGGCTCGAACGACACCGACTACGCCATTTCCCTCTCGAAGTACGCCTGCGAGGCCGGCGCTGACGCGCTGCTCGTGGTCACGCCATACTATAACAAGGCCACCCAGAAGGGGCTCGTGGCCATGTTCACCGCCATCGCGGACGCCGTTTCCAAGCCGATCATCCTCTATAACGTGCCCTCCCGCACCGGCGTGAACATCGAGCCCGCCACCTACGCGGCGCTGGCCGATCATCCGAACATCGCCGCCATCAAGGAGGCGAACGGCAACATCTCCAAGATCGTGGAAACCGCCGCGCTCGTGGGCGATAAGCTCGACATCTATTCCGGCAACGACGACCAGATCGTGCCCATCCTCTCGATGGGCGGACAGGGCGTCATCTCCGTGCTCTCCAACGTGCTCCCCGCGAAGACCTCCGAGCTGTGCCACCGCTTCTTCCGCGGCGACGCCGCCGGAAGCGCCCGCATGCAGTGCGAGCTGCTGCCGCTCATCAACGCGCTGTTCTGCGAAGTCAACCCCATTCCCGTGAAGGCGGCCATGGCGGCCATGGGCTGGTGCGAAAACTACCTGCGCCTGCCCCTGACGCCCATGGAAGAGGCGCACTGGCAGACGCTGCGCGCGCTTATGGCGCAGCAGGGACTGTCCGTGTGACGGGAAAAGGAGGCCGTACAATGGATATTGTCATCAACGGCGCGAACGGCCGCATGGGCCGCATCCTGTCGGACATGATCGGATCGGAAAGCGGCTGCCGCGTCGCGGCGCGCGTCGACCGAGACGCGCAGGGCGGCTGCCTGGCTGCGCTCTCCGATTACGCCGGCCCCGCCGACGCACTGATCGACTTTTCCCATCACGCCGCCGCCGCGGACGTCATGGATTACTGCCTGGCGCGCGAGCTGCCCGCTGTGATCGCCACCACCGGGCATACGGAGGATGAACTCGCGCTCATTCGCAAAGCGGCCGGAAGCATCCCCGTGTTCCTGTCGGCCAATATGTCCATCGGCGTGGCGCTGCTGGCCGACATGGCGCGGCGGGCCGCCTCCGTCTTTCCGGACGCGGACATAGAGATCATCGAGCGTCACCATAACCAGAAGCTGGACGTGCCCAGCGGCACGGCGCTGCTGCTGGCCCGGCGCATCCGCGACGCGCGGCCCGAGGCCCGCTTCGTCGTCGGGCGGCACGAAAACGGCAAACGCGCGCCGCAGGAGATCGGCATCCACTCGCTGCGCTACGGCGGCGAGGTGGGCACGCACGAAGTCATTATCGCCGCTGGAGGCGAAACCATCACGCTCAAGCACGAGGCCGAAAGCCGCGCGCTGTTCGCGAGCGGCGCGCTGGCCGCCGCGCGGTTCCTCACCGGCGTGGGGCCTGGGCTTTACGACATGCGCGACCTCATCGCGCAGGAAGGGAACTGACATGAACGCACAGGAGCTCATCAACTACATCGCCACGGCTGAAAAGAAAACGCCCGTCAAGCTCTATATGAAGGAAAGCGCGCCCATCGACTACGGCGAGGCGAAGGTGTTCGGCGCGGGCGACAAGATCGTCTTTGGCGACTGGAAGGCGCTTAAACCCATTCTCGAAGCGAACGCGGAGCGGATCAGCGACATCGTGATCGAAAACGACCGCCGCAACAGCGCCGTTCCCCTGCTCGACATGAAAGACATCGAAGCCCGCATCGAACCGGGCGCCATCATCCGCGACAACGTGACCATCGGCCGAAGCGCCGTCATCATGATGGGCGCGGTGATCAACATCGGCGCGGTCGTGGGCGAAGGCACCATGATCGACATGGGCGCCGTGCTGGGCGGCCGGGCCATCGTGGGCAAAAACTGCCATATCGGCGCGGGCGCGGTGCTGGCCGGCGTCATCGAACCCGCCTCCGCCACTCCCGTGATCGTCGAGGACGGCGTGCTCGTCGGCGCGAACGCGGTGGTCATCGAGGGCGTTCATATCGGCCGCGGCGCGGTCGTGGCCGCCGGCGCGGTGGTCATCGAGGACGTGCCGGAGGACATGGTCGTGGCCGGCTGTCCCGCCCGCGTCATCAAGCGCAAGGACGAAACCACCTCGCAGAAGACCGCGCTGCAGGCCGCGCTGCGCAACATTTGATCCATCCGGAGGAGCAGGATATGGCGATGCACGAGAGGCTGAACGAGGCGGTTTACGGGGCGAAGCGGAGCGCCATCCGGGAATTCTCGCGCCTGGCGGCGCAGACGCCAGGATGCGTGCGGCTCACGCTGGGCGAACCGGATTTCGACACGCCCGCGCCCATCTGCGCGGCCGCGAAGGACGCGCTCGACGCGGGCGAAACGCACTACATCGAGAACAACGGCACGCGGGCGCTGAGGGAAAAAATCGCCGCGTTCGAGCGGACGCACAGCGGCCTTGACTACGCCGCGGACGACGTTATCGTCACCGTCGGCGCGACGGAGGCGCTCTTCGCGGCGCTCTTCGGCATCCTCAACCCCGGCGACGAGGTGATCGTGCCCACGCCCGCGTTCGTGCTGTATGAGCGCATCGTCGGGCTGTGCCGCGGCGTCTTCGTGCCGCTGGACACGGAACCGGACGGGTTCCAGCTGAACGCCGACCGCCTGAACGCGCTCGTCACGCCGCGCACCAAGGCCATCATCCTCAATTCGCCGAACAACCCCACCGGCTGCGTTTACGACCGGCGGAGCCTTGAAGCGGTGCGCGCGGTCGCCGAGGCGCGCGAACTGTTCGTCATCTGCGACGACGTATACCGCCAGCTCTGCTATGAGCCGGACTATCACAGCTTCGCCGAATACCGGGCGCTGCGCGACCGCGTCATCGTCGTTCAGAGCTTTTCCAAGCCCTACGCCATGACCGGCTGGCGCGTGGGCTATCTCCTGGCGGACGCGCCGGTGCGCGAGCGGCTTGAGCTCATCCACCAGTTTATGGTCACCTCCGCCCCCGCGCCGTTCCAGCGCGCCTGTATGGCCGCGCTCGACCACGACCCCGGCGGGATGATCGCCGAATACAGGAACCGCCGCGATTATGTGCTCTCGCGCCTCAGCGGCATGGGACTGAACACGCCCCTGCCCGGCGGCGCGTTCTACGCGTTTCCATCCATCGCGCGCTTCGGGCTGGATTCGACCGCCTTCTGCATGCGGCTGCTCCGCGAGAAGGGCGTCGCCGTGACGCCCGGAGCCGCTTTCGGCGCAGATGGCCGCGTGCGCCTGTCCTACTGCTGTGGCATGGACGCGCTATGCGAAGGCCTCGACCGGATGGCCGCCTTCATCAGCCTGCTGGAAGGAGGCCGTCCGAATGGCTGACTATCTGCGCGAAGCCCTCGCGCTCTCAGGCGAGCTCACCGGGCTGCGGCACGCCTTTCACGCCGAACCGGAGCCGGGCAACCGCGAGTTCAGAACGGCGAAAAAAATCGAAGACTACCTGCGCGCGTGCGGCGTCCGGACGCGACGGCTGCTGGACACCGCCGTGATCGGTCAGCTGGACGGGGCAGAAGGCGGCCCCTGCGCGGCCCTGCGCGCGGACATGGACGCCCTGCCCCTCCAGGAGGA
>JAFZRB010000290.1 GCA_017620115.1 Clostridia bacterium
CCAGACGCCGTTGTTCGGGCGGGAATGAAGCGATGCGAAGAAGCAGGGACATGACGCAGAAAGTGGCGCCGTGTCCCTGCTTTTTTATGGTCATATGGGCAAAAAATGGCTACAGGTGGATGCGTAGACCCTTTGGGATATGGTTTTTGAGCGAGCCATCGGAGGCCTTGCCCCAGCCCAGCGGCATGCCGCGGTGGGTGATGAGCGTCCATCCGCGCCTATCGCAGGCCGCGGTCTCTCCCGTGAGCAGGCGCAGCGAGGTTTCCTCGTCGAATTCTGCGGAGGCGGCGGCCTCGTCCGGACGCAGGGCCATGGCCTGCGCGTGATCCGGTTCGATATTATTGCGGCCCAGGCGGCACAAGTGCAGTCCGCAGCGCAGGATCCGCAGCCCGCCGGGATCCGGCAGCGCGCCCGGCAGCGCGCACAATACGTCGCCGCGCGCGATCAGCCGAGGCGCTTCTGTGTGCGCCTCCCAGCCCGGCGCGACGGCTTGCAGCTCATCAAGCCTGGCGAGGATATCGCGGGCGGGCCGCGCGGGGCGGCAGGAGGCGGGCGGCTCCGGTTCGCCGGCCCTGCGCAGCAGCGCCATGAACTGGCCGTCGCCGCGCGCCCTGTGCGGCCACACGCGCAGGCAGCCGTCCCGCGAAGCGCCGATGCCGTTCAGCGCGAACGGCTGCGGCGAGAAATCGGGATGGCGATCCAAAAAGGCGGCCACGGTCTCTTCGTTCTCGGCGCGGTTGAAGGTGCAGGTGGAATAGACCAGCCGTCCGCCGGGCCTGAGCATCAGCGCCGCCTGGTCGAGTATGCCCGCCTGGCGCGCCGCGCAGCCAACAGGCGACGCTTCGCGCCACTCGAGGCGACTGGCCGGCTCGCGGCGGAACATGCCCTCTCCGGAACAGGGCGCGTCCACGAGGATGGCGTCGAACGCTTCGGGGAAGCGCGCGGCCAGCTCGTGCGGCCAGGCGTTCGTGACCAGCGCGTTGCCGACGCCCAGCCGTTCCAGCGTGGCGGAGAGTATGCGCGCGCGTCCCGCATCCGGCTCGTTGGCGACGAGCGCGCCGCGTCCGGCCAGCGCCGCGGCGATCTGCCCGGATTTGCCGCCCGGCGCGGCGCACAGGTCGAGCGCGAGCTCGCCAGGCTGCGCGTTCAGCGCCATCGCGGGGGCCATGGCGCTGGCTTCCTGAATGTAGTACGCGCCGGCGGCATGCAGCGGCGACAGTCCCGGCCGCGCGTCCGGGGCGACGTAGCGCCCGTCGGGGCACCAGGGCACCGCCCCGTCGCAGAACGGCGCGGCGGCCTCTTCCGCGCCAGCGCGGAACGGATTCAGGCGCAGCGCGGCGGCATAGGGCTCCTCCAGCGCGGAGAAGAAGAGGTCGGCCTCTTCGCCGAGTTGCGCGCGCATGTTTTCGAGAAAAGCGGCGGGAAATTCGATCATGGGAGCCTCCGGGCGTTTTGATGCAATCAGCATACATCTTTTTCGCCCGCGCGTCAATGACCGGATGACGCGACACGCCGCAAAACCGCACATTTGTGAAAAACACAAGTAGTTTCCCGTTTTTCATTGACATGTTTTCTGACAGAATTTATAATGGAAAAAGAATGAAGAAAATGGATTGCCGTCGGGCGGCCTGGAGTTCTGTCTGACAGTTTTGTCCGCCGCGACTGGCCGGCGGCAATGGGGGATAACGTATGAACATTTATGTGGCGATGCCCTGCGGCGCGGTTCGGGACAGTTTCATACCCGCGGCTGTTCGCGAACGGATCGAGGCCATGGGCGGGACGCGCTGGAACAGCCTTGAAAGAAACCTGACGGAAGACGAGCTGGCCTGCGAACTGGGCGACGCCCAGGTGTGCGTCACGGGATGGGGCAGCGCGCCGTTCACGGAAAAGGTGCTCGGGGCTGCCCCGGCGCTGCGCGTCATCGCGCATACGGGCGGCTCGGTCGCCGCGCTGGCGGGCGAAGCGGTCTATGACCGGAATATCCGCGTTATGAGCGGCAACGAGCTGTACGCCCAGTCTGTGGCGGAGGGCACGATCGGCTACATACTCGCCTCGCTGAGGCGTATTCCACAGTTTGCCGGACAGCTGCAGCGGGAGGGCTGGTCGCGGCCCGATTGGACAAACGAAGGCCTGATCGGCCAGCGCGTGGGGCTCGTAGGCTTTGGGGCGGTGGCCAGATACACGGCGAAGCTGCTGCGCGCGTTCGACGCGGAGATCATGATCTGGGCGGATCATGTGACGCCGGAGGAAGCGGCGCGCTATGGCGCGCGCAAGGCCTCGCTCGAAGAGATCTTTGAAACATGCAAGGTGGTTTCGCTGCATCTGGCCCGGACGCCGGAAACCTATCACATCATCGACGAGCGCTTATTGAGCCTGCTCAGGCCGGACAGCCTGCTGGTGAATACGGCGCGCGGCGCCATTGTCGACGAGGCGGCCATGGCTCGGTTGCTGCGCGAAGGCCGTTTTCGCGCCGCGCTCGATGTGTACGAGCAGGAGCCGCTGCCCATGTCCAGCCCGCTTCGCGGATTGGAGAACGCGCTGCTCATCCCGCACATGGGCGGGCCCACGATGGACAGGCGGCTGTTTGTCACGCAGGCGCTGCTGGACGCGCTGCCGGCCGCGCTGCGCGGCGAAGAGACGTGGCTGGATATCAGCCGCGAGGCCATGCGCCGCATGACGCGATGACGCGGGAAGGCGCGTGTCCGGAACCTGCGGGGCCGCGGATCAAGCCGCATGTGTTATTAGCCCAATCGCAACGGTTGGATGTTGACACGGGATGGACGAAGACGTAAAATAATACCATATTGGGTATTTTCCATTTTTTCAAACCGAATGGAATTCAGCAGCAAGGCGGAGTTGATTGCATGATAAGCCGAAACAAACCGGCGGAGAAGGCCGCTTTTCATCTGAAAAGATGGGTTGTCATGGCGTTCCTGATGATGGTATACGACGTGGTCGCCGTGTATTTCTCTTATTTCAGCGCGCTGTGGCTCAGGTTTGATCTGAGATTTACCCGGATCCCCGCGACGTATCTTTTGGTTGTGCGGCGGTTTCTCCCCATTTACTGCGTGCTGTGCGTCGTGGTATTCTGGCTGTTCAGGCTGTACCGGAGTATATGGCGGTTTGCCAGCTACACCGAGGTGATCAGGTTGCTTGCCGCGACGGCGGTCACCTGCGCCTGCCACTGCGCCGGCATAACGATTGTCTGCCGCGCGCTGACGGCCCAGACCAGGATGCCCTATTCCTATTTCGCGATGGGTTTCGTCTGTCAGTTTGCCCTGACGCTGCTCGTCCGCTTTGCCTATCGGCTGGGCAAGCTGATGCACGGCCAGAGAAAGGCTCACAAAAGGGGCAACGCCGTGCTGCTCATCGGCGCCGGGTCGGCGGGGCAGTCGATCCTTCGGGATATCAATCACACGCAGGAAACCGAAGACCGCGTGGTGTGCCTGATCGACGACGACAGCAACAAATGGGGGCGCTCGATCGACGGCGTGCCCGTCGTGGGCGGCCGCGAAGAGATCCTCTCCGCCGTGGAGAAATACGGCATCAAAAAGATCTATTTCGCCATTCCCACGGCGACGGGCGAACAGAAGCGGGATATCCTGAATATCTGCCAGGAAACGGGCTGCGAGCTGAAACAGCTGCCCGGTATCTATCAGCTGGTCAAGGGCGACGTGACGCTCAGCCAGATGAAGAAGGTGGACGTGGAGGATCTGCTGGGACGCGATCCGATCAAGGCGGACATGGAGGGCGTCTATCGGTTCATCAACGGCAAAACCGTGCTGGTGACGGGCGGCGGCGGGAGCATCGGCTCCGAGCTGTGCCGGCAGATTGCGGGTCATCACCCGAAGCAGCTGATCATATTCGATATCTATGAGAACAACGCCTACAGCATCCAGCTGGAGCTGAAGGATAAATACCCCGAACTCAATCTGGTGACGCTCATCGGTTCCGTGCGCGACAGCCGGCGGATGTTCCAGGTGTTCGAGGAATACAGGCCGCAGGTCGTGTATCACGCGGCGGCCCACAAGCATGTCCCGCTCATGGAGGACAGCCCGTGCGAGAGCATCAAGAACAACGCGATCGGTACGTATAAAACGGCCTACGCGGCGATGACGCACGGCTGCGAGCGCTTTGTGCTCATCAGCACGGACAAGGCCGTGAACCCGACGAATATCATGGGCGCGAGCAAGCGGCTGTGCGAGATGGTGATCCAGTCGTTCGACCGCAAGATCAAGGAGGGCAAGGCGAACGAGCTGCCGCAGCTGTTCACGCACGACGGCGTCGAGGACGTGAAGAGAGACGGCCAGCTCTTCGGGGATATTAAAACCGAGTTCGTGGCGGTGCGGTTCGGCAATGTGCTGGGCAGCAACGGTTCGGTTATTCCGGTTTTCCGCAAACAGATCGAGAAGGGCGGGCCGGTGACGGTGACCCATCCCGACATCATCCGCTATTTCATGACGATTCCGGAGGCGGTCAGCCTCGTCATGCTGGCGGGAACCTATGCGCACGGCGGGGAAATCTTCGTACTCGACATGGGCAGCCCCGTGAAGATCGACACGCTGGCCAGAAACCTGATCAAGCTTTCCGGACTCAGGCCGGATATCGATATCAAAATCGAGTACACGGGCCTCCGGCCGGGCGAGAAGCTCTACGAGGAGAAGCTGATGGCGGAAGAGGGCCTGAAAAAGACCGACAACAAGCTGATTCACATCGGTCAGCCGATCCCGTTCGATACGGATCGGTTCCTGAGCCAGCTGGTCGACTTGATGCTGGCCGCTTATCAGAACAAGCCGGACATCCGGGAGCGCGTGGCGCAGATCGTGAATACGTACAAGGTCGATAAGGCCGCGTAGATACAGGCCGCCGGATCCAGACGAGGAAGCATTCATGGGCGAAACGATCGACAACAAAGCTTTTTACAGGCGCCTGTGCACGCTGGCTCTGCCCATAACGCTGCAGAGCCTGATGCTGGCCGCGGTGGCCGCCTGCGACGCCCTGATGCTGGGTTGGGTGGCGCAGGAGGAAATGACGGCGGTTTCCCTGGCGACGCAGGTGCAGTTCGTGCAGAATATGTTCCTGGGCGCCGTCACGAGCGCGGGCGCCATTCTCGGCGCGCAGTATTTCGGCAAGGGCGACAGGCGTACGATTCAGGAACTGTTCAACCTGATACTGCGCTTCTGCGGGCTCATTTCCATCGGTTTTTTCGCGGCCTGCGAGCTGGTTCCCGAGTATCTGATGCGCTTTTTCGCGCACGACGAAACGCTGCTCCGCATCGGCAGCGCCTATCTGCGCATCGCGGGCTGGTCGTACCTGCTGAGCGGCGTGTCGCAGTGCTATCTCACCACCATGAAGGTGACCGACCATGTGCCCGCCAGCGCGTGGATCAGCTCCGGCGCGGTGGTTCTGAACATCGGCTTCAACGCCGTGTTCATCTTCGGCCTGCTGGGCGCGCCGGCGATGAACGCCCGCGGCGCGGCGCTGGCCACGACGCTCGCCCGCGTGATCGAGCTGGCGCTGTGCCTGACTGTGAGCGCCGGGAAGGACTACGTCCGTCCCGCCTGGCGCAGGTTCTTAAAGGGACAGAAGCGGCTGACCGCCGATTTCCGCAGGCAATGCATGCCGCTGCTGGGCGCGTTCCTGTTCTGGGGCGTGGGATTCACGTCCTACACCGCGATCATGGGCCATATGGGCGTGGACGCCGCGGCGGCCAACTCGGTGGCGGCGGTGGTGCGCGATCTGATCTGCTGCGCCTGCAACGGCATCGGCAGCGCGGCGGGCATCATCGTTGGCAACGAGCTGGGGGCGGGCCGCCTGGAGCTGGGCAGGGCCTACGGCGTGAAGCTGATGAAAATCTCCTGGGTGGTGGGCTTCGCGTCGCTGGCGCTCGTGCTGGCGCTGACGCCGCTGGTCGTGAACATAGTGCCCCTGACGGACGAGGCGCACGCTTACCTCACCGGCATGATGGTCATCATGGCCGTCTATATGGTGGGGCGCTGCGTCAACACGGTTACCATCAACGGCGTTCTGGACGGCGGCGGCGATACGCTCTTCGAGATGTACAGCCTTGCCGTGTGCATGTGGGGCATCGCCATTCCTCTGGCGCTGCTGGGCGCGTTCGTGTTCCACTGGCATGTGCTGGTCGTGTACGCCTGCACCTGCGTGGACGAGGTGGGCAAACTGCCGTGGGTGATGATACGGTTCAGGAAATACAAATGGGTGAAGGACCTGACGAGAAGCTGAATGATTCTCCGCCTGCCATAAAGGACGGGAGCCGGCGCATTTTCGCGTGGCTCCCGCTTTTTACCGGCTATCAGTTTTCCTTTTCCACCAACAGCTTCTTGGCGCTCGAGATCCTTACGCACAGAGTAAAGATATCCATGGCCGTTTGCAGGTCGGCCAGGCTGGGATAGGTCGGCGCGATGCGGATGTTGGAGTCGTTGGGGTCCTTGCCGTAGGGCCAGGTGGCGCCGGCGGGGGTCATGGTCACGCCGGCCTTCTTGGTGCGCGCCACAATGTCCTTCGCGCAGCCCGGCAGGGAGTCGAACATGATGAAGTAGCCGCCCAGCGGGCAGGTCCATGTGCCGATCTTAAGCGCGCCGAGATCGCGTTCCAGCGTGGCTTCCACCGCTTCGAATTTCGGGCGGATGATCTCCGCGTGCTTGCGCATGTGCTCCACCATGCCGTGAATGTCCTTGAAGAAGCGCACGTGGCGCAGCTGGTTCACCTTGTCGTGCCCGATCGTCTGATGGCGCAGGTACACGAGGAAGTCCTCCATGTTGTTGGGGCTGGTGGCCAACGCCGCGATGCCGCTGCCGGGGAAGGTGATCTTCGAGGTGGAGGAGAATTTGTAAACCAGATCGGGATTGCCGGCGCGCTTGCATTCGGCCAGGATCTCGATCAGGTAGTCCTGCCGGTGATCGTACAGGTGGTGCATGCCGTAGGCGTTGTCCCAGAAGATGCGGAAATCCGGGGCGGCTGGCTCGAGGCGGGCGAAGCGCCTCACCGTCTCGTCCGAATAGGAAATGCCCTGCGGGTTGGAATACTTCGGCACGCACCAGATGCCCTTGATGGTGGCGTCTTCCCGCACCAGCCTTTCGACCATGTCCATGTCCGGCCCGACGGGCGTCATGGGCACGGGAACCATGCCGATGCCGAAATACTCGGTGATGGCGAAATGCCTGTCATAGCCCGGCACGGGGCACAGGAATTTCACCTCCGGCAGGCGGCACCAGGGGGTGTTGCCCATCACGCCGTGCGTCCACGCCCGGCTCAGGGTGTCGAACATCACGTTCAGCGACGAGTTGCCGTAGATGATGATGTCCTTTGGGTTGTTCTCCATCATGTCGCCCAGCAGCACGCGGGCCTCTTCGATGCCTGTGAGCTGGCCGTAGTTGCGGCAGTCGGTGCCGTCCTCGCAGGTGAGGTCGGACGCGGAATCCAGCACGTCCATCATGCCCATGGAGAGGTCGAGCTGCTCCTGACAGGGTTTGCCGCGGCTCATGTCCAGCAGCATGCCCAGCGCCTGAATCCTTTTGTACTGCGCCTGCAGGGAATCCAGCTCCTGGTTCAGCTCCTCGGCTGTCATTTCGATATATGGCTTCATAATTATTCCTTTCTCATCCGGCGCGCCGCGCCGGGTGTTCACGCCGTTTGGCAGGATCCATTCTCCATGATTCGCGGAACGGCCGCCCGGGAGGGGCCGCTTCCTGCGAAATTTGAATAATGAATGATATCAATCCTGCAATTCGGCCAATTCCCACAGATAGAGGCAATGGTCTACTTATACCATAACATACAGGAAATTGCAAGCGTTTTTTCATGTTTTTTTCGGGAACAGCGCGAGATGCGCGCAGAAAAATGAATCTTCCGGCGCGCTGTGAACCGGTTTTGCCGTTTTATCCGCGTGGGAGGTTGCTCTTTTTGCGAGAAGGGTGTAAAATATCGGTATACGCCGGCGCGGCGTCCTGTGTTCCGGCGCTGAGGAGGAATACGCCATGGCGATTTCGATACAGCCTTCCATATCGCTCTCCGTCGGCCAGGCGAGGCGCGCTTTCCTCGCGCTGCACTTTCAGCGCCCGGACTGCGGTGCAAAAGATCCCGTCGATCAGGTGATCGCGCACGTGACGGCGCGTTGCGCCATTCAGTTCGATCCGCTGAATCTCGTGGGCATGAATCCCGACCTCGTGCTGCAGAGCCGCGTGAGGAACTACCGCCCATCGTATCTGCGCGACGCGCTGTACAAGCGCCGCGCGCTCGTCGACGGCTACGACAAAAACCTGTGCTTTTATCCGGCGGCCGATTATCCCGCCCTGGCCCGCACGCGCCAGGGCTTTTACGGCTGGTTCATGAGCCCGGAGGTGGAAGCCGCCCTGCCCGCCGCGCTGGACTTCGTGCGCGCACACGGCGCTTGCTGTCCGGACGATCTGGATATGCCCGGCAAGGTGCGCTGGCCGTGGGGACAGGCGCCGCTTGCCCGCGCGGCGCTGGAGACCCTGTGGCTGCGCGGCGCGCTGGTCATCCACCACCGCGAGGGAGCGCGCCGCTGGTTCGATCTGGCTGAGCGGCATCTGCCCGCCGGGCTGCTGGACGCGCCGGATCCATTTTCCGACGAAGGGGACTGGCGCAAGTGGCAGGTGCTGCGCCGCGTGCGCTCGGTGGGCTTTCTGTGGAATCGGGGCAGCGACGCCTTCCTGGGGCTGAATCTCAAAGCGCCTGAACGCGACGCTGCGTTCCGGGCGCTGGTCGACGAAGGCGTGCTCATTCCGCTGGCCGTGGAGGGCATCCGGGATATCCTCTTCCTGCCCGCGGGCGAGCGCTGGGCGTTGGACGCGGAGCCGGACGGCCATGCGCGCGTCATCGCGCCGCTGGACAACCTCATGTGGGATCGCCGGCTCATCGAGGCGCTGTTCGGATTCAAATACTCCTGGGAGGTGTACGTGCCCGCGTCGAAGCGGCAGTACGGCTATTACGTGCTGCCCGTGGTGATGGACGGCCGTTTCGTCGCCCGCTTCGAGCCGAAGCGCGCGCGCCCGTTCGACGTCGCCGCCTGGTGGGACGAGCCGGGCCGCCGTGTGAACCAGCGCCGGCTGAAGCAGGGGATGGACCGCTTCGCGGCGTATGTGGAACGGCTTGACCGCTGACACATTCATAAATTATTCATCCTTTCCCCATGAATCGGCAACATACCCGCGCTACAATAATATGAAGGGAACTATTTTCCGCGTTTACAGAATCTCGACAGCGTTTGGGAGGGATTTTCGTTGATTAAAGTACAGGGCCTTGAAAAAAGCTATGAGAACAGGAAGGTTCTGCGCGGCCTTTCGCTGACCGTGCAGCCGGGCGAGATCGTCGCCCTGACCGGTCTCAAGGGCGCGGGCAAAACCACCGCGCTGGACATCATCGCCGGCGTCGCCGCCGCCGACCGGGGCACGGTCGAGATAAACGGCATCGTGCTGGACAGCGAGACCAGCGGCGCGCGCCAGCTCGTGGGCTACGCGCCCGCCGAACCGGCCGCCCCGCGCGACATGTCGCCTCGCGCCTGGCTCAAGTTCCTGGCCGACGCCCGCGGCCTCTCGGCGCGCGAGGCGTCCGAAAAGATCGACGCCTCGATCAAACTGCTCGGCATACAGGATGTTTCCGACAAGCGCATGAGCCAGCTGAGCCGCGCCGCGCTGCAGCTGGCCAGCATCGCGCAGGCCGTGTTCCACGGCCCGGAAGCGGTGCTCATCGACGAGCCCACGCAGAACCTCGATCCGAAGGACATCCTGACGCTGCGCGCCGCCGTCCGCACCGTCGCGAAGGGCCGCGCCGTCCTGCTGGCCAGCTCGAACCTCACCGAGATGTGCGCGCTGTGCGACCGCGTTCTGGTGCTCTCCGACGGGCGCGTGGTGTCCGAAGGAACCCCCGACCAGCTGCATAACATGACCCGCGTCGGCGACGCCGTACGCATCGTGGCGCGTGCCGACGAGGCTGCCGCCCGCGCCGCTTTCTCCGCGGTGAAAGGCGCTGAGATCGCGAACGCCGCGGCCTGCGCGGAAGGCGTCGAGCTGACCGTTAAGATGAGCGGCGACCAGCGCGAGGCGCTGTTCCTCGCCGCCGCGAAGGCCGGCCTCCCCGTGCTCGAGATGACCGCCGCGCGCAAGCCGCTCGAGTCGCTGCTCGATGCGCTGACGACGGAGCGCGTTGAAGGAGGCGGCGAAGAGGCATGAGCGCCGTATTCCGAAAAGAGCTGCGCACGCTGCTGGGCGGCCTGACGGGCTGGGGCAGCCTGGCCGTTCTGCTGGCCGTTGCGGGCGTTTCCGCGTTTTTCATCAACCTGCAGGGGATGAGACCCTTCTTCACCGACAACATCCGCTATCTCGCGCTGGGCATGGCGCTTTTCTGCGGCTTGCTCTGCGCGGACGCGTTTCCGGGCGAGCGCCGCGCGCGTACCGACCGCGCGCTCTACGCGCTGCCCCTGAGAAGCGGCGGCGTATTCATGGGCAAGCTGCTGGCGCGGCTGCTGGTCGTGCTGCTGGGCTGCGCGCTGCTGGCGCTTTACCCGGTCGCCCTGTCTCTGGCCGCGCCTTCCGCGGCGCTGAGCGAGGGCCTGGGCTGCGTGCTGGCCGTGTGCGCCATGGGTGTCATGTTCGCCGCCGCCGCGCTGTGCTGCTCAGCCTTCTCGCGCTCGGCGCTGGCCGCCTTTGGCATTTACGCGGCGCTGGTGGCCCTGTCATATTTCATGCCGGAGCTCGCCTCTCGCGTTGAAACGCTCACCGCGCTTTCGCCGCTGACGCTGGTGCTCATGCCCGCGGCGGCCGGTATGCTGGCGTGGACGGCCTTCGGCGATGTGCTGGCCGGATTCATCGCGGCGGCCGTCGTGGAAGCGCCGGTGCTGCTGTGCCATCTGCGCGGCAACGACAGCGTCATATTCCAGGCGATAGGCCGGGGCATGCGCGCCGCGGCCATGTTCGAGCCCCTGTCGCTTTTCTCCAACTGCATATTCGACGTAGCGGCGGTCGTGCGCTGGCTGACCATCGCCCTGCTGTTCGCGGTGACCGGCATACTGGCCGTCGCGGCCCGCCGGGAAGCGAAAAGGAGGGCGCTGTGATATGAAAAAGCTGCTTTCAAAGCTTCGCCCGCTGATCGTCGTGATCGCGTTGGCGCTGGTCGTTCTGATCAACGCGCTGATCGGCGGCCTGGGCGGGCTTCACTTCGACCTCACCCCGCGCAAGGCCGCCACGCCCGTCGCCGAGGCGATGGATGTCGTGAACGCCGTGAACGAACCCGTGGAGCTCTATATCGTCGAAACGGACGACACGCGCAACGTGTGGCTGGATGAGCTGCTCGACCGTTTCGCCGCGGCGAACGGGAAGATCACGCTGGAATCCGTCGACCCGTCCTCGGCGCGGCTTGAGACCGTCCAGGCGCTGGCGGACGGCGAGACGCTGGCGGACGGAAGCATCCTCGTGCGCTCGGAAAAGCGCAGCGTGGCGCTCGACAGCGACGACCTGTTCAGCTATGAAATCGACCAGATGACTTACTACTACAGCAACGGCGAGGTCATCAACTACACCTCGGCCGACTTCACCGCGCAGGACGCGCTTTGCCGCGCGCTGACATACGTGACGCGCGACGACATGCCCGTTCTGTACGTGCTGGGCGGTCACGGCGAGAACGGCTGGGATGGCGCGCTGAACGCCATCTGCTTCCGGAACAATATCGCGCTTGAGACCCTGACGCTCGCGCCGGGAGAGGCCGTGCCGGAGGACGCCGCGGCGGTGCTTTTGTGCAATCCCGCTTCGCCTGTGGGCGAGGAAACTGTGGACGCACTGCTGGATTACCTGAAAAACGGCGGAGATATGCTGCTTCTGACCAGCTACAACACGGACTTCACGGGCCTTGACCGGCTGGTCGGATACTACGGCATGGCGCGCAGAGCCGGCTTGGTTGTGGACAACGACACGAGCCACGTCTACAGCTCGGATTATAAATACTACCTGAAACCCGACCTGCGCGAGCACGATATCACCGCGCCGCTCATCGAGGCGAAACAGCGCGTGATCATGCCGGTGACGGAGGCCATCACGCGCAGCGACGTGCGCCGCGCCGGGCTGAACGCGCAGCCCCTGCTGATGACCAGCGCTAAGGCTTACCTCAAGACCAACACCGACGCCGTCAGCACCCTCGATCAGGAGGAGGGCGATATACCCGGCCAGTTCATCGTGGGCATGGCCGCCGCGGAGGGCGATACGCGCCTCGTCTGGCTGTCGTGCGCCACATTCATCGCCGCCGGCGTGAGCGGCGCTTCGGGCGGCGGCAACGACGCGCTGATCGAATCGGCCTTCAGGCAGATGTTCGATTTCCCGGCGCAGGCCGAGGCGCTGCCCGCCGTGAGTCTCATCACCGAGCCCCTTTCGCTGCCAATGGTTCCCGCGCTCATCGCGATCATCGCGCTGCCGCTGATCTGCCTGCTGATCGGACTGATCCGTCGGCGGAAATACGCGGCGTAATCGCCAAAGTGCGACTGCCCGTCGCTGAAAGGAGCAGCTATGGCCCGCATCCGCCTGACCGTCGAGTACGACGGCACGAATTACTCGGGCTGGCAGCGCCAGGAAAATGCCGTGAGCGTGCAGCAGCGGCTGGAGGAAGCGCTCTCGAAGCTGCTGCGCGCTGAGATCCGCGTGACCGGCGCGAGCCGTACCGACGCGGGCGTGCACGCGCTGGGCCAGACGGCGCATTTCGACACGGACAGCCGCATTCCTCCCGAGAAATACGCCTTCGCGCTGAACACCATGCTGCCGGACGACATCCGCGTGCGCGCCTCCATGGCCGCCGCGCCGGATTTCCACGCCCGCTTCGACGCGCGGGCCAAGATCTACCGCTATCTCATCTGGAACAGCCCCCACGCCAGTGCGCTGCTTCGGCTGAGCCACGCGCATGTGATGTATCCGCTGGATGCGGCGCGCATGGATGAGGAAGCGCGCTCCGTGATCGGCACGCACGATTTCAAAGCCTTCGCGGCCAGCGGTTCCGTGGCGAAGGACACCGTGCGCGCCATCCATGACTGCCGCGTCGCGCGCGCGGGCGGGGAGGTCATGCTGCTGGTGCGCGGCAGCGGATTCCTCTACAACATGGTGCGCATCCTCGCGGGCACGGCCATCCAGGTGGGCTGCGGAAAGCTGGAGCCGGGGGCCATCGCCCGCGCGCTGGACGGCAAAAGCCGCCTCTCACTGGGCATTACCGCCCCGCCGCACGGCCTCACGCTGATGCGTGTGTTCTACGCGGACGACGAATCCGAAGCCGCCGCTTATTTTGACGGGATCCTGCGGCGGTTTCATGATTGAAACCATCGCGAAAAACGCAGACTGATATTCCGGGAAGCGAGCGCGTCGCGCCCGCTTCCCTTTCAATGACCGGTATGATACGCCTTCGATGATGAAAGGAATTGTCCATGACGGAGAAGATTTGCGGGTACCTGAGGGAACAGAACCGCGCGGTCGATGTGTTTGATCTGGCGGACGCGCTCGATCTCCCGATCGAGGATGTCAGCGCGGCGCTGAACGAACTGCTGGCGCAGGGGCGCGTGTTCCTGTCGAAGAAGGGCAAGTACGCCGCGCCGGAAACGCTGGGCCTCATTCCCGCGCGGGCGGTCGTCACGCGCGGCGGCGTGCCCTACGCCCGGCCGCTGGACGGCTCGCCGGATATGAAGATTTCCCGCAGCGGCGAGCTGCGCGCCATGCATGGCGACACGGTGCTCGTGCGGCCCGAACGCGCCGGTGGGTCGGCGGAGAGCAGGCTGTGCGAGCTGGCCGCCGTGACGCAGCGCGCGGCCGAAAAGCTGGTCGCGGTGCTGAAGATGGGGAAGCGCTTCGTGGAGCGGAAACCCGTGCTCGTGCGGCGCGGGCGGGAGCGCAGGCTCGTCCGCCAGCCGCCGGAAGAGATAGAATACCTTTCCGCGCAGCCCTGCGATCTGCACGTGGCCTGCGGCGTTGAGGTAACGGGCGATACGCTCGGCGCGGGCGTGGGAGACACGGTCGTGCTGCGCGTCGTCGACTGGCCGCGGCGGCATGTGCCGCTCAAGGCCGAGGTGATCCGCGTGCTGGGGCGCGGGCTGGACATCGGTATCCAGATGGACGCGCTCGTTGAGACGCACGGTCTACCCGTCGCGTTTCCCGCTGAGGCGCTCAGCGAGGCGGCGGCGCTGCCCGACGCCGTGTCGCCGGCGGATATCGCCGGGCGCTTTGACGCGCGCGGCGTCGATCTGTTCACCATTGACGGCGACGACGCCCAGGATTTCGACGACGCCGTGTCGCTCGAAAAGACGGCGCGCGGCTGGCGGCTGGGCGTGCACATTGCGGATGTGTCGCACTATGTGGCGTGGGGCGGCGCGATCGACCGGGAGGCGCTCAGGCGCGGTACGTCGGTTTACCTGCCGGGGCGCACACTGCCCATGCTGCCCGAGAAACTGTGCAACAATCTCTGCTCGCTGATGCCGGACGTCGACCGGCTGGCCATGTCGCTCTTTCTGGAGCTGGAGGACGGCCGGGTGACGGACAGCCGACTGGAGAATTCCGTCATTCACTCACGCGCCCGGCTGACCTACGCCGAGGTCAACAAACTGTTCGCGGGCGAGGAAAACGATGTGCCGGAAGCGCTTCGGCCGATCCTTTTCGATATGGACGCGCAGGCCCGGCTGCTGCGCGAAAGGCGCCATGCGCGCGGCAGCATCGACTTCGACATGCCAGAGCCCGAGCTGACGCTGGACGCGGACGGCTATCCCGTGGACGTGCAGGCCCGCGTGCGCGGCGAGGCCGAGCGGCTCATCGAGGACTTCATGCTGGCCGCGAACGAGGCGGTGGCGGTGATGGCGAAGAGCTGCCAGCTGCCCTTCCTGTATCGCGTGCACGAGAAGCCCGATCCCGACCGGCTGGAGAGCCTGTCGCTATTCCTGACAAATATGAACCATCCCGTACGCATCGGCCGGGAGCCGCATCCGCGCCAGCTGCAGGCGCTGCTGGAGGAAACAGCCGCCTTGCCGGAGGCGGCGGTCATCAAGCACCAGCTGCTGCGCTCGCTCAAGCGCGCCTGCTACATGGCGGAGCCGCTGGGCCATTTCGGCCTGGCCGCGCGCGACTACTGCCATTTCACCTCGCCCATCCGGCGCTATCCCGATCTGACCGCGCACCGCATGCTCAAGCTGCTGCTGGCCGGCGGGCTCTCGGAAGCCCAGAAATGGGAAGCGCGTATGCAGGAGCTGGCCGCGCAGAGCTCCGAGCGCGAGTTCGAGGCCGCGTCCGCCGAGCGCGACGCGGACGACCTGATGAAGTGCCATTACATGCATGGCCGAGAGGGCGAAGAATTCGACGGCGTGGTGAGCGGCGTTCACAGCTGGGGCTATTTCGTGGAGCTCCCCAACACCGTGGAAGGCCTCGTGCGCGTCCGAGACCTGGACGACTATTATGAATTCGACGAGGCCAGGCAGCGCCTCGTGGGCGAGCGCACCCACCGCGAGATCCGGCTGGGCGACCGCGTTCACGTGCTGCTCGCGCGGGTGGATACCGCCGCCTGCGAGATCGACTTCATGCCGCTGTAATACTATCTGCGAAACGGGAGGATAACTCAATGAACAGCCGCTATACCATCTCCGCGGGCGAACTCACTGCGGAAATCCTCGCGCCGGAGAGCCCGGAATACGGGCGCACGCGCTTCAATCATTCGGCCTTCGTGCCGGACGTGATCTATAAGGGCGTTCATTTCGGCCGTCCGGAGATGCTCGATCCTGAGAAACCCACCACAAAAGGCGCGGGGCTGTGCTGCGAGATTCAGTGCCCCGACGCGGAGACGAGCGTGCCCGTGGGGGAGGAATACCTCAAGCCCGGCGTGGGATACGTCACGCGCACGGAGAATCCCTGGCGCATATACGGCCCGGAGCCGCCCTACCGGCCGCTGGAGACCGTCGTCACCGCGCAGCGCGACCGCATCCTCTTCGTGACGGAGACGGATATGATGGCGGGATACGCTTACCGCGAGTGCCGGCGTCTTTTGGCGGAGGACGGCCGGCTCACGCTCAGCGTGCACTTTGAGAACCAGGGCGAGAAGCCGATAGCCTTCACCGAATACTGCCATAACTTCATCTCGCTGGGCGATTTGCAGACCTCGCCGAAGCATCACCTGGCGCTGCCCTGCGTGAGCGAACTCATACTCGACCCGGAAAGGTCCCACATGCGCGCGGAGGAGGGCGGCGTGAGCTGGCTGGGCGTGCCCGGCGTGTTCTTCAACGTGTTCCAGAGCACGCGGCGCGCGGAGGGACCCGCCTGGCGGCTGACGCACGAGGAAAGCCCCCTCGCGGTCAGCGAAACGGTTGATTTCGAACCGGTAAAGCTGACCGTGTGGGGGCTGGAGCACGTGGTGAGTCCCGAGGTGTTCAACAGCGTGCGTCTGGAGCCGGGCGAGAGCGCGGACTGGATGCGCGTGTGGCGTTTCGAGGCATAAGGCGCGCGGACGCCGTCAGTTCTGAGGCGGCGTTTCCTCGCCGACCGTGAACGTATGCTCCCGCGGCTGGCCGTCGAAGAGGAAGCGCATCGTCACCCGTCCGCCGTCGATTTCGATTTCGGGACGCTCGACGGTTCTGCCGTCCCGATCCAGATGGAACAGCGCGACGAAGACGACGTCGTCGTTCGCGGGCGACATGCGGCGGATGAAGTAGGTGAGGTCGCTCGTGGGCGGGTTGGCCGGGCCCTCGGCGTAAACGGCGAGCGACGGCTGCGAGCACGCCGACCAGACGCTGAACCGGCCGGCCGGGCCCTGCCACGCGGAGGCGACGAGGCCGCGCGTTTCAAAGCCGCGAGCGTTCTTCATGAAGCGTACGGGCGCGGTGTCGCCCAGGGAGACGACCCGCTTTTCATCGGGCGGCTCGACGCACGCGCCGACGGGATGGATGATCCAGTCCACCTGGCGCCCGGCGGCGCCGCGCACGCGGAAGGCCTCCAGGAAATACTCGTCGCGATGGACGACGGTGCGCTCCATGCGAACGCCCGCGTAGGAAGCTTCGTCCCACTGGCGGATGATGAAGCTGTTCAGCTCGGGCGGCGCGCCGCGCCAGTCGGCGTGACCTTCGACGAGCGTCTCGCCGTCTTTCCTTTCGAAGCGCACGGCGCGGCCGTTACAGGGCGGCTGGTTCTGCGCGTTGATGCAGACGGTGTTGTGCGTGAAGGTGTTTTTGTAATAGCCGTAATGCTGCGGCGCGCCGTACAGCACGGTGCCCAGATCGGGCATGACTTCATTGCCGTCAAGCATGAAGTGCAGGCCCAGCTTGTCGTAATGGTCGTGTTCGCCGCCGTAGCGTCCGTGCCGGAAGAGCAGGTACTGCCGCCTGTCGCTGCCGCGCATGATGGTCAGCCCGGAGCCGCCGTCGTTGTGATAGTCTTCAAGCGGCGGCAGCTCGGCGGGTTCGATGGTTTCCGCGCCGAAGAGAAGCGGCTCAAGGCCTTCGCGCGGGTATTCGGCGTAGATCCTGTTCAGCAGCCCCGCGAGCAGCGGGTCGCGATAAACGCGGTAGGGGAATTCGAGATAGCCGGCGAGCTGCCGGAACACGTGTCCGTGGCCGCCGTCGCCCAGGTGCGCCACGCTCAGGTCGGGCTGCAGCGTTTTGATCAGCATGCCGAGCATGCGGCGATACTGCGGCATGTCGATGAGGCTGTAGGGCGTGCCGAAGGCCATCTTCTCGTAGCTCATGAATCCGAGGAAGGCGTAAAGGTGATAGTGGAACGTGGCCTCGAACCACAGGCCGTCGTTCATCAGGCCGTTCTCCAGCTGATAGCGCAGGCCGTATTTGCTGTTGCGCGCGAAGTCGATGAAATCCTCCCGCCCGATCGCCATGCCGATGATGCCGACGCCCGCGTTCACGTGCACTTCGTGATTGTGCAGCTGGTTCGTGCGGTTTTTCATGAGCAGCTCCGCGCCGGGCACAAACAGGTTTTCCTCGACGCGCCGCCGTTCCTCCGGCGCGAGGGTGTCTTTGATCATGTCGTAAGCCATAGCCAGCGGGGCAAGGCAGCCCGCCTCGCACAGCGCCTGGGAGTTCATGCGACCGGGCTTGTTGTAGGGAATGTCGCCGTGCTCCTCGTAGTTTGGATAGTTGTCCGCGAAGCCGGAGAGGATGGACTCGCACAGCGCGCGGTATTTTTCCTCGCCCGCCAGCGTCCACAGCAGCGCGCTCTGATAAGCCGTCGAGCAGCTCACGCCGTTCGTGCCGCGCCACCAGCCGCCCAGGAAGGGTTCGCCGTTGTACACCCGGCCGCACTGCGGGCAGCGGAAATCGTGGTCGCTGGTGTAATCGTAGGTCAGCGAGGTGGAATCGGCCGGGCAGACAAAGTAATGCCCCCACGTGGCCAGGGCGGTTTTCGGAATTTTGACGCCGTAACGCAGCACCTGTTCGCAGCCTTTGCGCAGTCCGTCCAGCAGCGCCGGATTGTCCTTCACCTGCGCGCAGAAGCGGGCGATCTCATCCTGAGAAAAGAGAATCATGGCTTCGTTTCCCCCTTTTGTCATGCGTCTGAGTCATGGACAGTATAACACATCTTCCCCGCGATTGCTACTGCGCGCCAGGCGTTTTTTGCGATTCTCTTTCCAGACGCTGGAAATTGGATATTGCTTATTCCTTTGTTCCCTGTTATAATGATAAAAAAGCCCGCATAAACCAACACGCGCCCGGCTTCGGGCGGACGAGCGATGAAAAAGCTATCGGGAGTTTGAGAAAGGGGAATGCTTCAATGGGAGATAAGATCAAGCGCATCGGTGTTCTGACGAGCGGCGGAGACGCGCCGGGCATGAACGCCGCTGTGAGGGCGGTTGCCCGCAGCGCCATTACTTTCGGCATGGAATGCATCGGCATACGCAGGGGCTGGCAGGGCCTGATCACGACGGATTTCGTGACGCTAGACGCCGCGAGCGTGGGCCACATCCTCAGCCGCGGCGGCACCATCCTCTACACGGCGCGCAGCGATGAATTCCGGACAGAGAAGGGCCGGAAGAAGGCGGTGGCCACCTGCAAGATGCTCGGACTTGACGCCATCGTGGCCATCGGCGGCGACGGCACGTTCCGCGGCGCGCTGGAGCTCTCCCGATTGGGCGTCCCCGTGGCGGGCATCCCGGCGACCATTGACAACGACATCGGCTGCACGAATTACACCATCGGCTTCGATACGGCCTGCAACACCGCCATCGAGTGCATCGACAAGCTGCGCGATACCATGCAGTCGCACGAGCGCTGCTCCGTGGTGGAGGTCATGGGCCGCAACGCGGGTTTCCTGGCGCTCTACGTGGGTATTTCCGTCGGCGCGACGGCGGTGCTGGTGCCCGAGCGCGAGTTCAATCTGCAGCGCGACGTGGTGGAACGCATCCGCAGCGCGCGTCTGGCCGGCCATACGCACTTCATGGTCGTCGTGGCCGAGGGCGTGGGCAGCGCCGTCGAGATCGGCAAGCAGATCCACGAGGCCGTCGGCATCGAGCCGCGCGTGACCGTGCTTGGCCACATCCAGCGCGGCGGCTCGCCCAACGCGCGCGACCGCGAGACGGCCACCCGCATGGGCTACTTTGCCGTGAAGGCCCTGGCAGAGGGGCGCACGAATCTCGTCATCAGCACGCGCGACGGCGGCATCGTGGAAACGCCTATCGAAGAGGCGCTGCAGATGACAAAGCACCTGCAGATGGACCGCTACGAGGTGCTGGAGGCCGTGGGTATTTCCAAAACACACGGGCTGTAAATACGATAATGAGGGCCCCGGCGAAACGGCCGGGGCCCTGAGCGTTTTATAAGGTTATCTGTTGTAGTACTCGAAGAACTCAAACCGCTCCCCGTCAGGCCCGGTGAAGAAGATGTTCTTCACGCCGTCCAGCAGGTTCGGGCAGAGGGAAACGTCGTCAGACAGGAAATGAACGCCTTTCGCTTTCAGATCGGCGACCAGCGCCTCGATGCCCTTGACCTCCACGGCGACGTGGTCAACCTGCCCGGGGGTGCGCGGTTCGTATACGGCGCTCTGGATGAGCTCGAGCAGACACGTGCCGGCGTTCAGAAACGCCAGGACAGAGGAGCCGAACTGCTGCTTGTGAGTCAGCTCGAAGCCCAGGATCTCCGTGTAGAATTTGATGGACGCGTCGACGTCCTTCACCTTGATGCCTATGTGGGCCAGGCCGGTGATTTTTGCGGTTTCAGCCATATGTATTTCCTCCCGTTTTTTGTTTTGATTCATTATAGCACGGAAAACCGCGCGTGGCAATCGCCAATCTGCAGCAGACTTTTATCGGGCGCATGATCCGCGTCCCGCTGGGGCATGCTGACGGATGGCGCCCCATCAATCATGAAGGAGGTCGTGACCCATGAGCGGCAAAACACCCAACCGGGACATCGGCTGCACCGTGAAGTCCTGCGCGTACCACTGCGGGGACGACGATCACTGCTCGCTGTCCGGCATTCACGTGGAGGCCTGCCCGAACTGCAGCACAGGCTGCGCAAAGGATGAGAGCATGTGCGGCAATTACCGCGCGAAATGATGCGCATACGCAAGAACGGAGGGGAAGCGAAGCCGCTTTCCCTCCGGCGTTTTGTTTACTCTACCTCTGCACGCGGCCAGAGGCGCTGCCGCCCATGAGCGCGCGCACTTCCTCGGCCGACACGCGGTTGAAGTCTCCCTCGATGGTGTGCTTCAGCGCGGAGGCCGCGGCGGCGAAATTGATGGCCTCCTCGTCGGAAGCGCCGTTGAGCAGCGAATAGATCAGGCCGCCGCCGAAGGAATCGCCGCCGCCCACGCGGTCCACGATGTGGATGGCGTACTGGCGGGAGCGGATGGCGGTATCTGAGGCTGCGTCATAGAGCAGCGCGGACCAGTTGTTGTCGTTGGCGGAAAAGCTCTCGCGCAGCGTGAAGGCCACCTTCTTCGCGCCGAAAGCGGCGGCCAGCTTCTTGGCGAGATCGCGGTAGCCCGCCTCGCTCAGCTTGCCGGTTTCGATATCGGTGCCCTCGGCCTCGATGCCGAAAACATCCTTGGAGTCCTCCTCGTTGGCGATCATCACGTCGACGTATTTCACCAGTTCGCTCATGACTTCCCTGGCCTTTTCGCGGCTCCAGAGCTTCTTGCGGTAGTTCAGGTCGCAGGAGATGGTGATGCCCTTCGCCTTCGCGGCCTTGCAGGCTTCCAGCGTGAGCGCGGCGGCGGAATCGGACAGGGCGGGGGTGATGCCCGTCCAGTGGAACCACACGGCGCCGTCGAACACCTTGTCCCAGTCGATGTCCCCGGGCCCGGCGGTGGCGATGGAGGAATACTTGCGGTCGTAGATGACCTTGGAGGGCCGCATCGAAGCGCCCTTTTCCACGAAATAGACGCCCATGCGGTCGCCGCCTTTAGCGATATAGCTCACGTTGACGCCGAAACCGCGCATCTGCTGCAGGAAAGCGTCGGTGATGGGATTGTCGGGCAGGCGGGTGACATAGCGCGCCTCCATGCCGTAATTGGCCAGCGAAACGGAGACGTTCGCCTCCGCGCCGCCGAAGGTCATGTTGAGGCTGTCCGTCTGGCTCAGACGCAGATAGCCGGGAGGAGAGAGGCGAAGCATGACTTCGCCGAAGCAGACGATGGCGCCCATGAGGTATCATTCCTTTCATAAAATCACTAGCATGTCGCAGTGGGAACGGGTATAGTTTACCTCTTTCGGGGGAAAAGGTCAAGCGTTTTCGCCGCCGTCCACGAGGCCCTCCGCGATGAAATCGCCGTGGGGATCGCCGCCGGCCATCGCCAGCGACATGCCGCCGCTCTGATCGACGAGCTGGCCGTTTTCGCGCAGGCTGATCTGCCCGTCGCGGTGGAGCAGGATAAAATCAGCCAGCCGAACCTCGATATTGCCCAGCATGGCGACGAGGTCGCTCAGCGACTCCAGCTCGGCGGCAGTCAGGCCACGCTTCTGGGCGTAGCGCCGCCACACCAGCGTGAGCTGGTGCGCGCCGCTGTTGAGGGCCTGCTCGACGAGCCAGCGCGCGCCGCCGGTATCCTGGATGATGTCCCAGTCGCGCACGGCGCAGTTGAGCAGCGCGCCGCTGCCGTCCATGCAGACGGCGGCCATTTCCTGGCGCGTGGGGTGAACGAAATGCGCGCTGGCCGTCTCGACGGCGCTGGCGGGCGAGACCGGCCCGGCGGGCGCCGCCTGGCTGACCAGGTATTGCCGCATCGCCGCGCCATAGGCCGCGAACAGCTTCGCGACGCCCGGCCCGACGCCGGGAAACTGCGTCAGTTCATCCTCGCCGGCGGCAAACAGCCGGTCGATGCTGCCGTATTCGTTGAGCAGCGCATGGGCCAGCGGATTGACGTCGCGCTTGGGGATGGCATAGAACAGCAGAAACTCGATCAGCTCGTGATCGGGCATGCTCGCCATGCCGCCCTGGAACACCTTCTCGCGGACACGCTGCCTGTGGCCGGCGTGGGCGCGGGGATCATCGGGCAGCATACCGGTTTCATTCAGATCGTCCAACATGGGCGCGTCGCCTCCCGCCGCATTCCTTTTCATTCCCATAATAACATAGCGCGGCGCGGCTTGTCAACGCATGACGCGGCGCGAAATCAGGCATACTACCATCTGCCGCGCGTCCCGCGGGGAAGGAACCGCGGAAGCGGGAAAGGAGAGAGCGAATGAGCGCAAAGAAAAAGACGCCGGAGCACCGGCGCTATGACAGAATGGTGAAGGCGCTGACGCCGAACAGCAATTATCTGCGCGGATATCTGCGCGCGTTCTGGGTGGGCGGGCTGATCTGCGCGATCGGTCAGCTTTTAAGCATTTTTGGCGAGAAGGCGCTGGGGTTGCCGGATGGCAGCGACGCGATGTTCACCTCCATCGCGCTGATCTTCCTGGGCACGCTGCTGACGGGCATCGGCGTTTACGACGACATAGGCCGCTATGCCGGGGCAGGCTCGATCGTGCCCATCACCGGCTTCGCCAATTCGATGGCCTCGCCGGCCATTGAGTTCCGGCGCGAGGGCCTGATTCTTGGCGTGGGCGCGAAGCTGTTCACCGTGGCTGGGCCGGTGCTGGTATACGGCGTGTCCGCGTCGATCGTCGTGGGCATCATAGACTGGCTTGTCGGGAGGGCGGCGCGATGAAACAGACGATCAGGTTCAACCGTCGCCTGGCGTTGCGCTCGCGCGCGTCCGTCGTGGGGCCGAAGGAGGGCAAGGGGCCGCTGGGCTGGTGCTTCGACCGCGTGCTGGAGGACGACCTGCTGGGTCAGACATCGTGGGAGCTGGCTGAGAGCGAAATGCTGCGGCAGACGGTGCTCCTCTGCCTGGAGCGCGGCGGGCTGCATCCGGACCGGCTCGAGCTGCTGGCCTCGGGCGATCTGCTCGACCAGATCATGTCGTCCACGTTCATGGCGCGGGAGATCGGGCGGCCCTTCATGGGGCTGTACGGGGCGTGCTCGACGTTCATCGAGGGCATGATCCTGTGCGGCGCGATGGTGGACGGCGGCTACCGCAGCAACGCGCTGTGCTGCGCCTCCAGCCATTTCTGCACCGCGGAACGGCAGTTTCGCTCGCCCCTCGAGCTGGGCACCCAGCGCCCGCCTTCGGCGCATTGGACGGCCACAGCCGCCGGCGCAGCGCTGATCGACGCGGAAAAATCCCCCGCCGCCGCCCGCCTGACCTGCGGCACCATCGGCCGCGTGATCGACTACGAGGTGACCGACGCCAACCACATGGGGGCTGCGATGGCCCCGGCCGTCGGCGGAAAGGACTATAACGGAATGAGCAATTAGGAATTGGAGGATGAGAAATGGGAGCGCGCATTCAGCGCGGCTCCCATGATTGCGAACCAACCATAATTGCTGATTTCTCACGCCGCCAGCATGCCGTTTACGACCGTGAACGTCGCGCCGTCGTATTCCACCTCACCGGAGAAGTCCTCGGCGAGCTTGCCTTCGACGATGTAGAACCACGCGCCGTCGTACTGGGCGAGGCCGGTGTACTGGGTCTGAATCTGGCCGCCGGCATAGTAGAACCACGCGCCGGTATCGGGATCCTGATTGAGGCCGTTGACTTCCGTCAGGATGCGACCCGCGGCGACGAGGAATCGCCCGCCGTCG
>JAFZRB010000291.1 GCA_017620115.1 Clostridia bacterium
ATCCCTTCAAGGACACCAGCGGCCCGTCCATCAACATTCTCATCAAGCTCATGACCATCGTGTCCCTCGTCTTCGCGCCCGTCTTCATGCAGATCGGCGGCCTGCTGTAATCCTCAAATCGAACCCGCTTCTCTGCAATACTTAAAGAATCGCGTCCCGGCTCAAAAACCGGGACGCGATTCTTTTCCCCCTGCGGCCTTTTTCGCGCGCCCGCACAGCCTCCCTGCGTATTTTTGTACAGCCTCCCGGCGTATTTTCCAGTTGACACAGGCCCGCATCGGGCATAAAATATTCTTTAGTTTAAAATTGAGAGAAGAAGTGATCGAATGACGCAGCAACGCACAAGGAGGCTCGGCAGCTTTTTCATCACCGACAAGGCCTTTTACAAGCAGGTCCTGTTGATCTTCGTCCCCGTCCTGCTCCAGAGCCTCATCAACTCCGGCGTCAACCTGATGGACAACATCATGGTGGGCACCCTCGGCGAGGCGTCCATCTCCGCGGTCAGCCTCGCAAACCAGTTCTACGGCCTCTATAACATCATCGTCATGGGCTTTGCCGCCTCCGGCATGGTCCTCTCCAGCCAGTACTTCGGCGCCGGCGACCTGCGCGCGGTGCGCCGCTGCTTCGACTTCGTGCTGCAGATGGTCATCGTGGCGGGCTTCCTGTTCGGCGTCGTCACCTTCCTGTTCCCCGCGCCGATCATGCGCCTGTACACCACGGATCAGGACGTCATCCTCCACGGCGTCGGCTATCTGAAAATCACCGCGTTCGTCTACGTCGTGCACGGCATCGCCATGGCGCTGCAGCACCTCATCCGCTCGGTCGGCGACGCAAAGCTCGGCCTGTACGTCTCCATCGCCTCGTTCGTCGTGAACATCGGCGCGAACTGGGTGTTCATCTTCGGTAAACTCGGCGCGCCCGCCATGGGCGCCGCCGGCGCCGCGCTCGGCACCCTGATCGCCCGCGTCGTGGAGTTCGTGTTCGCCATCATCTACATCCACAAGCACGAAAAGTCGGTCAACTACCGGCCTGTGGGGCTCCTCAGGCTGCCCTCCAAGGCGCTGTTCAAGGAGTTCATACGCCTCGGCCTGCCCATCATCATCTCCGACACGCTGCTGGCGCTGGCCTTCAACGTCAACGCCATCATCCTCGGCCACATGGGCAAGGAGGTCACCGCGGCCTACGCGATCGTCATGAACATCGACCGCATCGCCACGCTCGCCATCTTCGGCCTGTCCAGCTGCGCCAGCGTCATTCTCGGCCAGACCGTCGGCCGCGGCGCCTTCGAGGAGGCGAAGCGGCAGGGCTGGACCTTCCTGGTCATTTCCGTCGTCGTCGGCATCGTGGGCGGCATCATCGTCTGGTTCATCGGCGTGGACGCCGTCGTCTGGCTCAAGTACAACATCACGGACGAGACCTTCGGCATCATGCGCAGCATGATGCACGCGAGCGCGTTCATCGTGCTCTTCCAGTCCATCCAGAGCTCGCTGGGCAAGGGCGTCCTGCGCGGCGCTGGCGACTCCGTGTTCCTGATGTACGCGGACGTGCTGTTCCAGTGGGTCGCGTCCCTGCCGCTCGGCGCGCTCACCGGCCTCGTGCTGCACTGGGATCCGGCCTACGTCCTGATCGCCCTGAAGATCGACAACTTCATCAAGGCCATCTGGCTGATCTACCGCATGTCCGGCAACAAGTGGATCCACCAGGCCAAGAAGATCGAGCACACGGCGGACGAGCCGGACTGATCCGGCCGCGACAACGTTTTACAACATTTAGCAACGTTTCACAACGAAACAGGCGCGGAAGCCTACTCTTCCGCGCCTGTTTCGTCTGCCTTCAGGGCTCACGCGCCCATATCCAGAGCGATCCCGACCACTGCCGAAAACAGGATGAACACGACCGGGTGCCACTTTTTCACCTTCGGGACCCAGCGCGTCAGCACGAGCACGACCGCCGCAAGGAGAAGCATGCGCCAGTCCAGCGCCGCCTGCCCGATTTCATAGATATTCCCCACGCGCAGCACCGCGAACAGCACGATGCTCACGCCCGCCGCCGCGATCAGGCCCACCGAGGCGGGACGCAGGCCGTAGAGCCCGCCCTTGACGAAGCGGTTCTCCTGAAAGCGCCTGAGAAAGGCCGCCACGAGCAGGATGACGATAAAGCTCGGCGTCACCAGCCCGAGCGTCGCGATCAGGCCGCCGAGGACGCCGCCCGCGACGCCGTGCTGCCCGAAGCCCACCGTGTAGCCCACGTAGGTCGCCATGTTGACGCCGATGGGCCCCGGCGTGCTCTCGGAGACGGCGATCATGTCCGCGAGCTTTCCGGCGGTGAACCAGCCCGTGCGCGCGGACATCTCCCGCAGGAAGGGCACGGTGGCCATGCCGCCGCCGACGGCAAACAGCCCCGTTTTGAAGTATTCCCAGAACAGCCGGAGCCAGATCATCTCTTCACCGCCCCCAGACTCTTCAGCAGGATGCCCGCCGCCGCCGCGAGCACCACGAGCAGGATGGGCGACAGGTCCAGAAACACGCTCAAAAGGAACACCGCGGCGAAGATGACCAGCGTGGGCTTATCCACGACCGCCGCCTTCCAGAGCTTGAGCACCGCGTTGAAGAGGAAGACGCACACGCACACGCGGATGCCCGCGAGCGCCCCGCGCACCCAGCGCAGCTCCGCGAAGTTCTCGATGAGCGCCGCGATGACCGTGATGATCACAAAGGACGGGAACACGACACCCAGCGTCGCCGCGACGGAGCCGGCAAAGCCCGCCCGCTTGCGCCCGATGAAGGTCGCGGTGTTCACTGCGATCACGCCCGGCGTGCACTGGCCGATGGCGTAGTAGTCCATCAGCTCGGCCTCCGTGGCCCAGCCCTTGTTCTCGCAGACCTCGCGCTGCAATATGGGCAGCATGGCGTAGCCCCCGCCAAAGGTCATCACGCCGACCTTGGCGAAGGTGAAAAACAGACTGATCAGCTTTTTCAGCAAACCGGATCCCTCCGAAAAAATCGGGCGAGGCCGGCGGCCTCGCCCGATCCTGTTTTCGCATATTTACGCCGGAACGATGACCTTGAACTCCTTGGCGATCGCGCCGCACTCGACCACCAGATAGGCCGTTCCCGGACCGACCGCCGTTACGAGGCCGTTATCGCTCACCGTGATGACGGAGGTGTCCGTCGTGCGCCAGCGCACCACCGCATCGTCGCTCACGGGGTAGACCGTGGCGGTCAGCTGCAGCGGCGCCCAGGTCGTGCGCAGCGTGAAGTCCGTCAGCTCGCTGCCCGCGAAGGCCACCGTGATGCTCTCCACCGTCGGGGTGGGCGTCGGCGTCGGGGTGGGCGTCGGCGTGGGCGTCGGACTCGGCGTCGGCTCAAACGAGGGCGAGGGAGACGGAGACGGGGCCGGCGGATGCAGGCTCATGGACACCAGCGCGATCACGGCGATGATCACCGCCGCGAGCAGGATGATGCCGAAGATCATCTGCCATCTGGCGTTCGGATTCGAGCCTCTCTGCCGCTGCTCCTGCGCCTGATCCGTGGTCGGCTGCGCGCGGCCGGGCGCGGCTTCCCTGCGCGCGCCGCAGTGCGGACAGCGCCGGCGCAGGCCGCTGTAACGCCGCTTGCAGCGGCGGCAGGTGATCTGCGGAATAAAACTCATGGCATATTCCTCCGTTTAGCGGCGCCCGGAGGCGCAACAATACCATTCTTTTTGACAGTATAACACAGCTTTGTGTCAAAATCAATAATTGACGACGTTCCGTCCGCCGGCCGCCAGTTTCAAACCCGATACAGCAGCCGTCCGTAGCTCGGATAGGGCCAGGCGTCCTTGCTGACTAGGTCCTCCAGCGCGTCGGCGGTCTCGCGCAGCGCGGACATGGCCGGGCGCACGACGCTGCGGTAATACCGCGCCCTGTCGTGCAGGAGCGCGCATTCGGAGTCCGCGCCCGCCACCTTCTCGTCCAGCGCGCCGCAGCGCCGGAAGAGCTCGTCCGTCAGGGCGGAGATCTCGCTCACCAGCGCGCCCTCTGCGGCGCAGGCCGCCGTCGGGCAGAGCCCCTTCTTCGCCAGCGCCGCGCCCGCCGTCTCGCCGCCGAAGCGGATCACCGCGGGCAGGATGTCGCGCCGCACCATCTCGCTCATGACGCGCGCCTCGATGCCGATCTGCTTCACGTAGTTCTCCAGCATGATCTCGCAGCGTGACCGCAGCTCGCTCTCGGAAAAGATGCCGAGCCGGGTCAGGAGCGCGACGTTCTTCTCGTCGAGCAGGTGCGGGATGGCCTCGTCCGCCGTGGCGTAGTTACTCAGCCCGCGGCGGCGCGCCTCCTCCACCCAGCTCCCGTCGTAGCCGTTGCCGCTGAAGAGGATGCGCTTGTGCGCAATGATCGTCTCGCGGATGAGCGCGTTGAGCGCCGTATGGAAGTCCTCCGCGCCCTCGAGCCGGTCCGCGAATTCCTCCAGCACGCCCGCCACGATGGCGTTGAGCACCGTGTTCGGCCAGGCCAGCGACTGCTGGCTGCCGGGCATGCGGAACTCGAACTTGTTGCCCGTGAAGGCGAAGGGGCTGGTGCGGTTGCGGTCGGTGGTGTCCTGCGGGATGTGGGGCAGGACGTCCGTGCCGATGTTGACGTAGCGGTGCCGAGTCTGTGCGGCGGGCTCGCCGCGCTCGATGGAATGCAGCAGGGCCTCCAGATCCTCGCCCAGCGAGACGGACAGGATCGCCGGGGGCGCCTCATTGGCGCCGAGGCGGTGGTCGTTGCCCGCGGAGGCCACGCTGATGCGCAGCAGGTCCTGATATTCGTCCACGGCCTTGACGACCGCCACAAGGAAGGTCAAAAACTGTGCGTTTTCCGCCGGGGTGTCGCCCGGCTCAAGCAGATTCACGCCCGTGTCCGTGGCGATGGACCAGTTGTCGTGCTTGCCGCTGCCGTTCACGCCCGCGAAGGGCTTTTCGTGCAGCAGGCAGGTCAGGCCGTGGCGCTTGGCGACCTTGCGCATGATCTCCATGGTGATGGAGTTATGGTCGCAGGCGATGTTGCCGTTTGTGAA
>JAFZRB010000292.1 GCA_017620115.1 Clostridia bacterium
CATCCAGCAGGCCAGCGCCTGGTCGATGCCGCAGCCGTTCTGAATCTGGTATTTGATCTCGCCCGCCTCGGCGTTCCAGTAGGTGTCCATGGTGTTCCCGCCGGTCAGCGCCGTGCCGCTGAAGGGCTCCAGCAGCGATTTATCGGTCAGGTCGATCTTCTGGATGAAGTATTCCCCGTTGAACAGCTCCCGTTCGGTGAAGGCGCGGCCCTGCTCGTACAGGCATCCGTACAGCGCGGCGTCCTCTTCCTCGCCGAGATAGCCGGCGATCTCATGGGCGGCCCTGAGCGCGGCCAGGTAGAAGCCCTCCAGCCAGGCGTTCGGCCCGAACAGCTCCATGTCCAGCGTGTGATGCTGCCGGCCGGTGATAACGCCGGTTTTGTCCGGATCCCATCTGTCCGGGTTTTCCGGAGACCAGGCGTAGGCCAGCGATTTCTTCACCTTCGGCCACCAGGTCTTCAGCCACGCGTCGTCGCCGCTGATCTTCCACTCGCGATAGAATTTGATCACGCCGCCCATCAGCCCGTCCACGCAGGGCCGGAAGGTCGAACGCGCGCGTCCCAGCGGCAGCTGCAGCCGGAAGGCCATGCCGCCGTCGTCGCCCTGGTTGTACGTATAGTCCAGCTCGCGCATACTGCGCTCCAGCTTCGGGAACAGGAAGGGCAGCGCGAAGGCGTAGTTCCACACGTGCGTGCAGCTGCCCTCGCAGGAGCCGCCGTTCATGCCGCAGCCCTCGAAGGCGTAGAATTCGCCGTTCTCCAGCCGCAGGCAGGTGGGCGATTTGAGCACGGCGATGTCCGCGCCAACGGCCTCCAGCGCCGCCTCGGGCAGATCGGAGGCGTACAGCGCGTCCGCGAAGCGGCGGGTGCGCGCCTCCAGGCCGTCCCAGTTTTTCAGCGCGTAGGCCGCGACGGCGCGCGCCGAATCGAACTGGCCGGCGTAGTAGTTCTTCCACGATCTGGCGCAGGACTCGTCATCGCGCACGGGCCGCCAGTAGTTCACGCAGTTGGGATAGTACCACGCCACGACGAAGCGGAAATCGCGCCTTTCGCCCGGCATGAGGCGCGCGCGCACCGTGAGCGTGGCGGTATCGCGCCTGCCGCGCCAGCTTTCGTCCGCCCCATAGACGCGCGGGCGGATGGGGCCGGGCGCGGTGAAATCCTGCCAGAACAGGCTCAGGTCGTCGAACCAGCTGCCGCGGAACCAATAGGGCTGGCAGTCGGGCTTCTCGCCCGCGTCCACCGCCATGACCAGCTCGCCCGCCAGGGGATCGCCCGCGGGCGTGTCGTCGGCGAGGCAAACGCCCGCCGCGCCGTCCCGCGCGAACGGCTCGTTCGCGTGCAGGCCGGTCTGGGGATTGGAAAGCGAGAGCGCCGCGGTATATTCGATGGGTTCCGCCCGCGTGTTCCCGAGGGTCACGGTGAAAAACGCCGCGGGCAGCGAGGAGTTTTTGTCGTCCAACGGAATGAAGGGATTGAACGCGGAAAGGCTCACGTCGCCGGGGAAGGAATCGTCCTCGAAGCGAACGCGCGCGAAGGGGAACCGCCCCTCGAACGAACCGCCCTTAAAGTGCGGCATGCCGCCCAGCAGCTCGCGCTGCGGACCGAAGCCGTAATTGGAGCGCCAGGCGCGCTCGGGGTGCGCGCGGCCCCCCATCGCGTCCAGATAGCCTTCGCCCATGTAACCGGGCCCGGCGTCCATATTCAGAACGCGCGCGTCCAGCAGCTCGCCGTCGCGCTCCGCCTTCACGGCGAAGTGCGAATAGCCGTTCACGCTGCGCTTGTTCGGCCGGTTGAATATCTCCCAGTCGATCAGCCGGCCGTAGCCGTCCAGCCCGACGCAGCCCGCGCCGATGCCGCCGAGGGGGAAGGAAATCTCGCGTAGGCTCTCGCCCTGATAGATTTTCGGTTTCATGCGCGTCACTCCGTTTCGTCGTTATGCCAGTTGGCTCCCATGCCGCCATTGTAGCCCCGCACAGGCGGTCTGTCAAGCCAAAATCAGCCTTCCCGCACACTTTATCATTGACTTTCGGGCCGTAATCCGTTAAGATAGAGATACCCAAATAACCGTGAAAGGAAGTCATGTAACCATGAAGAAATTCCGCATGCTGCTTTGCGCCGCGCTGGCGGCTGTTCTGATGCTCGCGGCGATGCCCGTCGCCAGCGCCGCCGCTTACGCCTACGACTACGACGACTACACCGGCCTCATCGGCGCGATGGAGATCGTGAACTGCCAGAGCTACGCCTCGCTGCGCGCCCGGCCGGACACCTCTTCCACCCGCCTGGCCCGCGTGCCGCTGGGCGCCATCGTGACCAACTGCTGGTATGAGGACGAAAAGTTCACCTACTGCGTGTACGACGGCATCGAGGGCTATATCCTGAACACCAACCTCTCCTTCATCGCCGGACCCGTGGGCCAGGAATACGAGGACGAGGCGTATCTGGGCAACATGCGGATCGCGAACTGCAAGAGCTACGCCTCCCTGCGTTCCTTCCCGGACACCAAGGCCGATCTCATCGCCCGCGTGCCGCTGGGCACCATCGTGACCAACGTGTTCTATGAGGACGAGCGCTTCTGCTACTGCCTGTTCGGCGACCAGGAGGGCTTCATCCTGACCGACAACCTCGAATGGGTTTCCGGCGGCGCGAACGCCGACTACCTGGGCGAGTGCGTCATCGTGAACTGCATCTCGTTCGCCTCGCTGCGCGAGCTGCCCGACACCTCTTCCCGGCGTCTGGCCCGCGTGCCGCTGGGCGCGATCGTAACGGACTGCTACATCGTGGACGAGCGCTTCGCCTGCTGCACCTACGACGGCGTCACCGGCTACATCCTGCTGGACAATCTCGGCTGGTAAAAACGACAAGTATCCCCGTAAACAGAAAGGGCCCGGCGGCCGCCCATGCCGCCAGGCCCTTTCTTTGTCTGTCCGCGAGCGCCGCCGTCACGCCGGACGCGCCACCAGCTTCTCGCGGATGCGCGCCATGGTCTCCTCCGCCACGCCGCAGGCCCTGAGATAGGGCACCATGCCGTCATAGGCCGAATCGAGGTGCTCCAGCGTGCGGCGCATGTAGGTGGGCAGGGTGGCGAAGAAGCCGCCGCTCAGCGCGGGCCGGCCGTCCTCGATCACGGCGAACGCCGCGAAGCGCTCCGCCATGACGGCATAGCGGCGGCCCAGATAGGCCATGCTCAGCGAGTAGTCGGCGCAGATATCCTCGCGGGACACCCCCGCGATGCTCAGCAGCATGGCGGCGCACAGGCCCGTGCGATCCTTCCCCGTATAGCAGTTGAAATGGACGCAACCGTCCGGGCCGGCCATGGCCTCCATCAGGGGCTTCGGCCAGTCTTTGTGCGTCTCCAGCATTTTGACGTAGGTCACGTTCCAGTCGGGGAATTTGAAATCCTTCGGCGGCTCCGGCCTGCGCTCGCTGGCGGAGCCCGCCGCGGCGGCCCGGTCGAACATCGGCAGGCTGACGTATTCTATGCCGGGGACGCCCGCCAGGTCGCTGGGCTCCGTCACCGTTTCCGACAAGCCGCGCAGATCGACCGAACGCACGACGTTGTATCGCCGCAGCAGCGCGATGTCCGCTTCGCTCAGGTTTTCCGGCAGCTCGCTGCGCAGGAACACGCCGTACCGGGTCACGCCGCCGTCCGCGGTGGCGTAGCCGCCCAGATCGCGGGCGTTTTCCAGGGCGTCCATGGGGATATGACGCAGATGAATCACGGGCTGTTCCTCCCTTGCAACAGAATAGAATCATTGTATCACATTCCGGCGGGCGGCAAAAGCCCGCCTTTCGATATTTTTCCGGGCTGCGAAAAAAAAAACTGTTGCCTCAAAGGTTCGTTTAAGGTTGAGGGGTTATCCTGTAACTGTCGAAAGGGAAACCCCCTCGACGAACCAACGCAGACAGACAGCCGCACAGTCGGCGAATCAAAAGGAGGCAATCAAAATGAAAAAGAACATCCGAAAGATCGCGGCCCTTTCCCTCGCGGCCTGCATGGCCCTCGTGACCGCCGGCGCGCTGGCCGAGGAGGCCGACACGCCCGCCAATCCCCCGACGACCCAGCAGACGCCGCCCAGCATGCCCGGCGGCATGAACGGCGGCATGAATGGCTGGAATCAGCAGACGCCGCCTTCCATGCCCGGCGCGCAGGATGGACAGACCTGGCAGACGCCGCCTTCCATGCCCGGCG
>JAFZRB010000293.1 GCA_017620115.1 Clostridia bacterium
CCTCGATGGGCTACGAGCTGGCCGGACGGTGCGTTGACGGGCCATACGAGGGCAATCTCCGCGAAAAGAAAATGGCGCGGGAATGAGGGGGAACGACATTGCTGGAACAGTATTTGGACGCGCTGCTCTTTGAACTGCAGGGCCCGGACGAATTCCTCATGGCGATGCCCGCCGAGGAACGCGAGGCATGGGAAGGCCTGCCCGGCGACGTGCGCTACCGGCTGACCTCGCGCGCCGACCGCTGGCTGGAGAAGGACGTGCCGCCGCTTTCCGCGTCGAACTACATCAGCTTCGCGCGCGCGGGCGTCGCCGCGGATTACGCCGAGAGACGCCGCGTCCGCCGCGACATGCTGCGCGATCTGGTGATCGGCAGTTGCGTCACGCCGGACGGCCGCTACGACATGAAGCTGGCCGACGTCGTGTGGGCCGTCTGCGAGGAGAGCAGCTGGGTGCTGCCGAACAACAACCCGCTCACGCTGGAACGGAAGGGCCTGCCCCTGCCCGACGTGGTGAATCACCGCGTGGACGCGGCGGCGGCCGAAACCGCGGCCGACCTGGCGCTGGCCGTGCAGATGGCCGCCAGCCGGCTGGACGCGGTGTCGCCGCAGCTCATCGAGCGCGTGGAGCGGGAAGTCGGCCGGCGCGTCATCCGCCCTTTCCTGACCCTCACGGACATGGCCTGGACGTGCGGCCCCAAGAGCGACGGCCTGCGCTGCCTCGCCGGCTGCGCGCTGGCTTTCCTCACGTTCGAACGCAACGACCGCCAGCGCTGGCAGTGCATGCGCAAGGCCTGGACGCTGCTGGACAAGCTGCTCTCGGCCATGCCGGGCGACGGCAGCGTGCCGGGCGGCCTGGACGAGTGGGCGTCCGTGGCCGAGCCGGTGATGGACATGGTGATGATGGTGCTTTCGGTGAGCCGCGGCCGCGTGGACGTGCGCCGTGAAAAGCAGCTGCAGCTCATGTGCCATTTTCCGGTGTTCTGCCATATGGCGCAGAACTGGTTCTTCAATCCCGGCCGGCACTCCATGCGTCCCCCGCTGGATCCCGTGCTGCTGTTCCGCATCGGCGATTACATCGGCGACAGCGCGCTGTGCGACCTGGGCGTGTTCCTGCGCCGCGGGCAGCTCCGGCATGAGGAGGAGCCGGATCAATGGCTTTTGCACCGCGCGGTCGACCTGTTCAACGCGGACTATATGGAAAACGAACCGGCGCGCCCGCCTTTCCGGCGGCAGGGCTTCTTCGGCGCCGTTCAGATGATGGTGGCGCGCGGCGACGAGGACTCCGAGCACGGCCTGGCGGTGGCGGTTCACGGCGGCAGCAACGGCGCGCTGACCGCGCATCCGGACGCGGGAAATTTCATCCTGTTCTGCGAGGGCGAGCCGGTGATCGTGGACGCGGGTTTCCTGGAGGACACCATGTTCCACAACCTGCCGGTCGTGGGCGGCCATGGCCAGAGCCTGGGCGCGGCGTTCGGCGCGCAGGACGTGTCCTGCCGCCTGGAGGACGACTACGCGCTGCTTTCGATGGATCTGGCCCGCGCGTATCCCGCGCAGGCCGGCGTTTACGAATGGCAGCGCACGCTGATCTACGAGCGCGCCGAGGGCACCGTTCAGCTCATCGACATGTTCGCGCTGAACGGGCCGCGCGATATCGAATTCTGCTTCCTCACGCCGTTTAAGCCCGGCCTGGGAGCGGGCTGGGCGCAGCTGGGCCCGGTGCGCCTGCGCTGGGAGAACGGGCTGACCGCCTCGTGCGATCCGCTGCCCGTGCCCGAGGGAGAGGCGCGCGCGCTGTGGGGCGACACGCTCTACCGCGTGGCGCTCGCGACCGACGAGCCCACCGACCAGGGCAAGCGGACGTTCACCTTCAACGCGCTGAGGACGTTCGGCTGAGGCGGGCGAGAACCGGCAAACGGCGGAGGACGCCGGGAAGGAGAGGGGCCATGTATTCGCTGTATGAACAGGACGTGCTCGCCAACCTGCTCTTCGCGGCGTCGCACGGGCGGCAGGGCGGCGAGATGGCCGAGCGGCTGATGAAGTGCTTCGGCTCGTTCCGCAACGTGTTCGCGGCCGACCGTCACGCGCTGGAGAAAAACGGCCTGACCGAAGCGCAGGCGGCGCTGATCCTGTCCATGCGGCCGATCGCGCGGCGCTGCGCCGCGGCGCGGTTCGGGCGGCATCCCGACCTGAGCGACCGCCGCACGCTCGAGGACTACATCCGCGCGCTGTATGTGGGCGCGCGCAACGAGCAGTTTATCCTGCTGTGCATGAACCGGCAGGAGCGGCTCATCGAGGCCCGCCCGCTGGCGGAGGGCACGCTGCGCGGCATCCGCATGCAGGTGCGCACGCTGATGGAGAGCGTCGTTCACACCGGCGCGGACTGCGTGATCTTCTGCCACAACCATCCCGGCGGACAGGCGGCCTTTTCCCGCGCGGACATTCAGTCCACCCGCATCTTCTGGGCGCAGCTGAAAACCATCGGCGTTCCGCTGCTCGACCATATGCTGTATGCGGACGACGCCGTCGTGAGCATGCGCGAGAGCTGCCATCTGGACGAGACGTTCTTCTTTCCGGCGATGTGGCAGGCGGAAGAGGCCAAGCATTAAGGAACCGCTGATTCATTCGGCGGCGACGTCTTGCGGCATCTTTTCAGCCCTGATTTTGCCTCGTTTCGGTCAACGCAGCGCTGCTGCGCCTCCCTCCGCTCAGCTTCATCAGGACTGAGAATCTGCTCGCAATCCGACCGCCTCATTTCATCAGCGTTTCCTTAAAAAACGCTGAGGAACGCATTAGTTTTGCTTCATACCGGTTCACAGAAGACGAAACGCGTGATATAATGCTCCCGGAAACAGAGAAAACCGGCGCTGCCGGATAGGAGGAAGTCGTATGAAAAAGAAGAACATCCCCTCGCTGATCGTTCTGGGCCTGTTGGGCCTGCTGCTCGTGGTGTGGCCCGGCGCCACGCTGACCCTCGTGTGCCGCCTGGCGGCCATCGCGCTGCTGCTGGTGGCGGCCACGGGCATCTACACCTGGTGGAAGGAAAAATCCACGAAACCGGCCGGTCTTGGACGCCTGCTCGGCAGCGTCGCGGCGCTGGCCGTGGGTCTGTGGATCCTGTTCAACACCGCGGCCTTCGAGAAGCTGATCCCCACGGTGCTGGGCATCGTGATGATCGTCTTCGGCGCGACGGAGCTTTACAAGGCGTTTAAGGGGGGGAAGAACCCCGTGACCATGGCGCTCGCGGGCGTCGCCATCGTGCTGGGCCTGATCGTGGCCTTCAATCCCTTCTCCGCCATCAAGGTGACGATCGTCTGCGCGGGCATCGCGCTGATCTACACCGCCGTGACCGGTATTTTCAACGAGTTGAAGCTGGGCAAATAACTCCCTTTCGCGCAAAAACCGCCCCCACAGCCGAAAAGGGCCGTGCGGGCGGTTCGTTTTTGTATTATCCCTTCCGGATCGCCAGCTCGCTGAGCAGCGGATCCTGGATGATGCGGGCCATGCCCTTGCCGGTGCACAGACTGGGCGTCTCGGGGATATGGCAGGTGAGCCCGGTGCGCTCGGCGAGCACCTTGTCCAGCCCGGAAAGCAGCGCGCCGCCGCCGGTGAGGATCAGGCCAGTGCGCAGCAGGTCGGCGGAGAGTTCCTCCGGCGCGTCCTGAACGACCTCCTGAACGGCCAGCGCCAGCGCGCCCACGATGGGCTCCACGGCCTCCTTCACCAGCACGGCGCTGATCTCGCGCTCGCCGGGAAAGCCGGTGTTCATGTCCAGCCCCACGACGGAGGCGGTGACCTCGCGGGCGGGCAGCGCGGAGGCCAGCACCATCTTGGCGTCTTCCGCCGCGCGCGGGCCGATGGCCATGCCGGCGCGGGCGCGCACCAGGCGGATGATGTCCTCGTCGATGCGGTTCATGCCGTAGGGGATCTGGCGGGTGCGCGCGATACGGCCGAAAGCGATCAGGCTTACGCTCATGCGTCCCGCGCCGATGTCGGCCAGCGCGAAGCCGTCCGGCCTGCGGATGTCGAGCCCCGCCCCGGCGGCCGCGGCGATGTCGGCCAGCAGAAAGCCGCACTGGCCGGCTCCCAGCCCCACGGCTGTGCCGGAGAGCAGCTCGCGCTCGCTCTGGCGCGTGAGGCCGTTGTCCACGAACGCCACGGAGGGCCGGTTGATTTTCGCGCCGGTCGTGAAGGGCTCGAGCAGCCGCGTGAGCCACTGGGCGACCAGGCGGGCGTCGCTGATCAGGCCGTTCTCCACCGGCCGCGCGATGCGGACGCCCGGCGGCGTGCGGCCCAGCATGTCCAGCGCGTCGTCGCCGATGGCGACGAGCCGCTCGCCCTGGATCGCCCCGAGCGAGGGGGCCGTGAAGGCAAGGCCGTTTTCCCGCGTGGCCAGCCGCACCGTGTTCTCACCGATTTCCAGCGCAATATCCCAGAGCATATGTACCTCCCGGAACCGAATGATTCGCCCTTAGTATAGCACATGAAGCGGCTGTGCGCAATGAGTCGGGCGCAAAGCCAGGGCGTCATCATTTTTTTTGCAAATGCAGCGTTTAAAGCCACCTCATCCGTCTTTTCATAGGAATTGCAAGCAATTCCTATGAAAATAGGTGACAGCCATGTCCGCGTGGAAGACGGTGTGCTCAAATTGGGACCAGAACGCAAAGGCGCAGCGATGGCTTTTGGCGGTCCAGTTCCTACGACGACTGAC
>JAFZRB010000294.1 GCA_017620115.1 Clostridia bacterium
CGCCCTGCGCGAGCAGGCCGGCGCACTCGTCTGCCATCAGCCCGCCCTCCGCGATGGTGAAGTGGCCGAAGGCGGGGTCTTCGGTGATGCGGTACAAACTGCCGCAGCAGCCGGCCTGTTCGTCCCAGGCCCCGAACACCAGCCGGTCGAGGCGCGCCTGCACGACGGCCCCCGCGCACATGCAGCAAGGCTCCAGCGTGACGTACAGCGCGCAGCCGGTCAGCCGCCAGGTTCCCAGCCGCCGCGCGGCCTCGCGCAGCGCGTTGACTTCGGCGTGACCCGCGGGGTCATTCTTGGCCTCGCGGGTGTTGCGGGCGGCGCAGAGCACTTCATCCCCGCGGGCGACCACCGCGCCCACGGGGATTTCGCCCGCCTCCAGCGCCAGGCGGGCCTGATCGAGGGCCAGGCGCATCATGCGCCGGTCAAAATCGGTGAACAAGAGGATCACCCTTTTCGGAAATTCTTTCTGACATTATAGCACAGCTCCGGCGGGATGAACATACGCAATTCGAGGCGAAGGACTGAAAGATCGGCTCCGCCGCGAAGCGCTGTTATCCATACCCGCCGGCGCTGTAAAAATAGCGGCTTGCTTTTTCCTTGAACAGGCGCGTCGGCGTCCGGAAACGGGCGCTGTTTTTTTTATGCGCGACAGCCTTGTTTGCGGGGGACTGGGCGGCGCGGAATCCCGAAACGGCGCGAAAAACGGCGGAAATCATCGAACACCTGTGCTTTACTGCGCAGATGTGACAAATTATATAAAATTTGTGGTTTGTAGTGGTTTTTTAGGGATGGTTGTGGTATAATTTGGAGCATAAGGTGAGGATGGGGGTGATATCGGTGGCGGGCATTGAATTTTCCGGCAATTTCGCTCATACAATAGACCCCAAAGGCCGCGTCACCATCCCCGCGGCGTACAGGGAAGCGCTCTCATCCGGCTTCACCATCGGCCTGAACAACCAGTTTGCCGCCATCGCGCTCTATCCGAAGGAGAAATGGGCGCAGAAATGCGAGCAGCTGAGCCGCATCCCCGAATCGGACATCAAGGGCACGCGGTACGTGCGCCTGATCACCGGCAACTCCTTTTCCGGCTGCGAGCTGGACGGACAGGGCCGCGTGCTGCTGCCCGCCACGCTCCGCGCGAAGGTGGGGATGGACAAATCCATCCGGTTCGTGGGCATGGGCCAGTATCTTGAAATATGGGATGAGGAGCGCTACCTCAGCGAGTGCGGCGTCTCCGAGGAATCCATCGACGATCTGCTCAACTACGTGAACGATCAGTATTATCACGCGCAGGCGTGAGTTCTGCGGCGGAAAGGCGGTGAATAGAATGACCACAGCAGGCGCGGGGACTGCCCGGCGGATAACGGGCGCGGCGCAGACCGGATATGAACAGGCCCGCGCGGCGCGGCTGAACGGCATGATGCTGAAGATCGTGCTTGCGGTTCTGCTGGTCGGCGTCTTTCTGTATATCACCGGTATGGCGCGCGTCGCGGCGGGCTCCAAGAGCATCAACGCCCTGCGCGCCCAGATCGCCGCGGAGGAAAGCCGCCGCCAGCAGCTGGAAATCGCGCTGTATGAGCGGCACAATCTGGAAATGATCGGCGATCTGGCCGTAAGCCGGCTGGGCATGGTGCGGCCCGACGCGGCTGCCGTGCGCGTGATCTCGCTCTCCGGCGAGACAGGCGTCGGCGACGCGCAGACGGTTTACGACGCCATCGGAGAGTCCGCCGCGCCCTGATATTCTGTCAGGGGGTGATGGAGCGTGATCTCAACGGGCTCCGTCATACGAAAGCGGATTCTGGTCGTCATGGCCATATTCCTGGGACTGGCTGCGGCGCTCTCGGCGCAGCTGATCAACCTGCAGGTGGTGCGCGCTCAGGAGCTTCAGGAGCGGGCCCAGCGCCAGTGGACGAGCGAAGCGGTGATCGCGCCCCGCCGGGGAGCGATCCTCGACCGCAACGGCATGGCGCTGGCCGTCAGCGCCACCGCTTACACGGCGTGCGTCTCGCCCCGGCAGGTGAAGGACGCGCGGGCTTTCGCCCGCATCGTCGCCCCGGCGCTGGACATGGAAGAAGACGACGTTTTCAAAAAGGCTTCGGATACCGGCAAGGGCAGCGTGACCCTGAAACGCAAACTGGCGCGGGAAACGGCGCAGGCGCTGAAGACGCTGTACGCCAGCTGCCGGGCGTCCGGCGATGATTCGCTCAGCGGGCTGTATCTGCAGGAGGATTCGGGCAGATACTATCCGATGGGCGCTTTTGCGACCCAGCTGCTCGGGCTGACGACCGTCGACGGCGTGGGCCAGTCGGGGCTGGAGAAATCGCTGGACAAATACCTGGCGGGCCGCAGCGGCTCGCGGCTGGCTGAAGTGGACGGCAAGGGCCGCGCGCTGGACTACGGCGCGCAGGAATATATCGACGCGGTGGACGGCGGCCAGGTGTCGCTGACCATCGATTATGTCATTCAGAGCTACGTGGAGCAGGCGGCGCGCGAGGCGCTGGCGGTGAACAGCGCCAAGGGCGTGCGCATCATCGCCATGAACCCGCAGACCGGCGAGATCCTGGCCATGTGCGTGAAGCCCGACTACGATCCCAACGATCCGCCGCGGAACGACGTGGCCGCGCTGACCGCGCTCATGCGCAACCGGCTTGTGACCGACGCCTACGAGCCGGGCTCGACGTTCAAAATACTGACCTCGTCCATCGCGCTGGATCTGGGCGTGACAAATGTGAACGAGGGCTTTTATTGCAGCGGCAAAACCACCGTGGACGGCAGCACCGTGCGCTGCTGGGGCAATCCGCACGGCGCCGAGACCATGCGGCAGGCGCTGCAGAATTCCTGCAATCCCGTGTTCGTGGAGCTGGGCCTGCGCATCGGCGTCGAGCGGTTTTATAATTATCTCGACGCCTTCGGCATCGGCGCGCCCACCGGCGTCGATATCGAGGGCGAGTCCGCGGGCATCCTCATTGCCCGAGAGCGCGTGAAGCGCGTGGATATGGCGCGCATCGGCTTCGGCCAATCCGTGGCCGTAACGCCCATCCAGCTCATCACTGCCGCCAGCGCCGCCGTCAACGGCGGACGGCTCATGAAGCCCTATGTGGTTTCCGAGATCCGCGCCGCGGACGGCGAGCTCATCCTGAAAAACGAGCCGCAGCTCGTCGCGCGGCCCATTTCGGAGGCCACTTCGGCTGTGATGCGCGATCTGCTCGAGGGCGTGGTGGAGGAAGGCGGCGGGCGCAACGCCTACATCGCGGGCTACCGCATCGGCGGCAAAACGGGCACTGCGCAGGTGTATGTGGACGGCGCGGTGTCGTCCAGCACGCATATCGGCTCGTTCATCGGCTTCGCGCCGATCGACGATCCGCAGATCGCGCTGCTGGTCATCGTGGACGAGGCCGATAAATCGCCCGATTACGGCTCGGTGACGGCCGCGCCCTTCGCCAGGGACATTCTGGAAAAGACGCTGGCCTACCTGGGCTACGCGAAGCGGACGGAGAAGGCGGCGTCGCTCAAAGACGTGGCCGTTCCGGACGTGACCGGCAGAACGGTAAAGGAAGCCGCGGCCATGCTGAAGGAAGCGGGGCTTCAATACATGCTCAGCGGGGCCGGCGCGCGCGTCGTCGACCAGCTGCCCGCGCCCGGCGCGGCCATGCCGGAGAAGTCCATCGTAATGCTCTACGCGGAGGGAGAAAGCGCGGAACAGGCCGGCGGAATGATCGAGGTGCCCGATGTGACGGGGCTGTCAGTCGTCGAGGCCAACAGGCTGCTTCTGTCATACGGATTTGAAATGCGCGTCAGCGGGAGCGGCGTCGCGGTCGCCCAGACGCCCCAGGCAGGGGAAACCGCCCTGCCGAGCGCCCGCGTTACAGTACGGTTCCAGACGCCCTGAAGGGCGGGAACCCCAAAACGGGAGGATTGTACCCATGAAGCTCGAGGATATCGCGAACGCCGTGAAGGACGTTGCGCAGTTATATGGAAACGGACGGGCGGAGATTACGGAACTGTGCGCGGATTCGCGGAAGGTGAAGCCGGGCGCTCTGTTTTTCTGCATTCCGGGCCTGCGCGTGGACGGGCATGCCTTCGCCGAGGCGGCCAGGGAAGCCGGCGCGGCGGCGCTGGTCGTCGAGCACAGGCTGGACACGGATATTCCGCAGCTCATTGTGCGGGACGTGCGGGAGGCCCTCTCGCTCGTCGCGGCGTGTTTCTATGGGTATCCGGCGCGCGAGATGAAGCTCATCGGCATTACCGGCACCAAGGGAAAGACGACTACCAGCTATCTGGTGAAATCCATTCTCGAGCGCGCTGGCTACAAGACCGGCCTGATCGGCACCGTGGGCTCCATGATCGGCGAAACGCAGATTCCCACCGCGCTCACGACGCCCGATCCCATCGACTTCCAGTCGCTGCTGCGGCAGATGGCCGACGCGGGCGTGGATTATGTGGTGATGGAGGTGTCGGCGCATTCGCTGGCGCTGCGCAAGCTGGCTGGCGTTTATTTCGAGGCGGCGGCCTTCACCAATCTTACGCAGGATCACTTCGATTTCTTCGGGAATTTCGACAACTATCTTGCTGCGAAGATGAAGCTGTTCGAGCCCGATCAGTGCGCGCGCGCCGTGTATAACGCGGACGACGAGCGCGTAGCGGGGGCCATGAGGCAGGTAAAGATCCCCGCCGAGGGTTACGCCATCCGCGTGCCCGCGCAGATTTACGCCAAAGACATCGACGTCAACGAGCGCGGCTGCGTATTCCAGCTCAACTTCCACAAGCGCTACAGGCTGGACGTGACGCTGCATCTCTCCGGCATATTCAACGTGTACAACAGCCTCACGGCGGCGGCGCTGTGCGACGCCGTGGGCGTCGGCGCGGAGGCCATCCGCGAAGGGCTCGAGGGCGTGAAGAGCGTGCCCGGCCGCATCGAGCTTTTGGATACGGACACGTCCTACCGCGTGATACTGGACTACGCGCATTCCCCGGACGCGCTGGAGAACATCCTCAAAACCATCCGGCAGACGGCGCGCGCCCGTGTCATAGCACTTTTTGGCTGCGGCGGCGATCGCGACCGCGAGAAGCGCCCCATTATGGGCGAAATCGGGGGCCGCATGGCCGATTTCTGCGTGCTGACCAGCGACAATCCACGCAGCGAGGATCCCTTCGCCATCCTCAGGGAAATCGAAACGGGCATCAGGCCGACCGGCGGCGCGTACGCGGTGATCGAGAACCGGCGCGAAGCCATCCGCTACGCCATGAACATGGCGGAGCCCGGCGACGTGATCGTGCTGGCCGGCAAGGGACACGAGACCTACCAGGAGATCAAGGGCGTCAAGTATCCCTTCGACGAAAAGGTCGTCGTGCGGGAACTGCTGGAAGAACTGTAATCTGAGGGGAGAACACGAGAAAATGCAACGATTCATCTGGGCCGTTCTTTTGGCGTTTGCCGTCGCGATGGTGCTGGGACCGGTGTTCATTCCGTGGCTGAAAAAGCTGAAATTCGGTCAGACCATCTACGACCTGGGCCCGCAGAGCCACAAGGTAAAGCAGGGCACGCCCACCATGGGCGGCATTATCTTCGCCGTGCCGATGATCGCCGTGCCGCTGATCCTGTCCACGCAGGGCCTGAGCCTGCCCTTCCTGCCCATGGCGCTCATTTCCACCGTGGGCTTCGGCCTGGTGGGCTTTGTGGACGACTACATCAAGGTGAGCAAGAAGCGCTCGCTGGGGCTTACGCCCATGCAGAAGATCGTGCCGCAGGTGGTCGTCTCCGCCGCGCTGGCGGTGTGGGCCTACCTCACGCCCTCCATCGGCTCGAAGTTGGTCGTGCCCTTCGTGAACACGGAATGGGACTTGGGTATCTTTTACATTCCGGTAATGATGTTTATCCTGGTGGGCACGGTGAACAGCGCCAACCTGCTGGACGGCGTGGACGGGCTGTGCGCCGGCTGCTCGCTGATCGACTTCAGCATGATGGGCCTGGTTTGCTTGTCGCTCATGGGCGCGAACGCGGCGGGGAGCGGCGACCTGCTGAACATGATGGTATTCTGCGGCGCGGCCGTGGGGGCGCTGCTGGGTTTCCTGCGTTTCAACGCGCATCCGGCCTCCGTGTTCATGGGGGACGTGGGTTCCTTCACCATCGGCGGCGCGCTGGCCGCCGTAGCCATGGTCACGCGCATGAGTCTGCTCCTGCCCATCATCGCGCTGACGATGTTCGTCTCCTCTCTGTCGGACATCATCCAGGTGGGCTATTTCAAGTACACGAAGAAGAAGACCGGAACGGGCAAGCGCGTTTTCCGCATGGCTCCGTTGCACCATCACTTCGAGCTGGGCGGCATGAGCGAGACGCGCATCGTGAGCATGTATATGACCGTGACGGCGCTTCTGTGCCTGGTGACGCTCACCATGTTCATCTGAGGAGGCTTTATGGGATTCGATTATAACGGCAGGCATATCATGATACTGGGCATGGCGCGCAGCGGCGTGGCGGCGGCGAAGCTGCTGGCGGACCGCGGCGCGCTCGTGCGCGTCAACGATAAAAAAACGGAAGCGCAGCTGGGCGAGGCGCTGGAGCCCCTGAAAGGCGTTCAGAACATTGAGTGGCGGCTGGGCGAGCCGGCGGACGGCCTTCTCGAGGGCATGGACACGCTGGTCATCAGCCCTGGCGTGCCCATCGAGAGCCCGATCGTTCAGAAGGCGCGCGCGCTGGGTGTGGAGGTCATCGGCGAGATCGAGCTGTCCTCGCGCGTCAGCCGCGGCCGACTGATCGCCATCACCGGCACGAACGGCAAGACCACCACCACCACGCTCACCGGCGAAATCTTCAAAGCCTCCGGCGCGAAGACTTATGTGGTGGGCAACATCGGCTATCCATTCGCGGCCGTCGCGGGCGAAGCGGGGCCGGACGACGCGGTGGTGTGCGAGGTGTCGTCGTTCCAGCTCGAATCGGTGGCGGGTTTCCATCCGCACGTGGCCTGCATCACCAACATCCGAGAGGATCACCTGAACCGCCATCACACCATGGCCTGCTACACGGCCATGAAGAAGCGCGTGTTTGAAACGCAGACGGCGGACGACTATCTCGTTCTTCACTACGACGACGCGGCCCTCCGCGAGGCGGCGAAGGAAGCGAAAAGCCATGTGATCTGGTTCACCGGCACGCAGACGCCGCCGGAAGGCGCGTTCGTCGAGGACGGCGTGATCGTGTTCGGCACGCCGGAAAGGCATGAAGCGGTGTGCCGCGCGGATGAATTGAAGATTCCCGGCCTGCATAATCTTGAAAACGCGCTGGCCGCCACGGCCATGGCCATGGTCTCGGGCGTCAGCGCGCGGGACGCGGCCGCGGCGCTGCGCAGCTTCGGCGGCGTGGAGCACCGCATGGAGTTCGTGCGCGAGCTGGACGGCGTAAAATACATCGACGACACCGAAGGCACCAACGCCGATTCCACCGTGAAGGCTGTTCAGGCCATGCGGGTTCCCACCGTGATCATCCTCGGCGGTTCGGACAAGAAAAACGATTTCACGGAGCTGTGCGGCGAGATCGTGAAGAGCGGCTTTATCAGCCACGCGGTGCTGATCGGCCAGACCGCGCGCCAGTTTGAGGAAACGCTGCTTCGCGCGGGATATCCGGCGCGGAACATCCACCACGCGGCGCACGATTTCCGCGGAGCCATCGAGCTTTCGCGCGCGCTGGCGAAGCCGGGCGGCGCGGTTCTGCTCTCCCCGGCCTGCGCCAGCTTCGACATGTTCCATAACTGCGAGGAGCGCGGCGACATCTTCAAGGACATCGTGAAGGGATTGGTGAGCCGGAAGGCATGACGGGTCTTTCTCTTCGGAACGGGGCGAAGGACGAGGCGTTCAGACGCCCGGCGATACGAAGGGAAAAAGAGCGCTGCGACCGCGGCGTGCTGATTACGTTCATCCTGCTGCTGGCCGTCGGGCTGCTGACGCTTTACGCCGCCAGCTACTACAACGCTCAGGACCGCGACGGCAATCCGCTCGCGGAGGTCGCGAGCCAGCTGGCCGGCATAGCGCTCGGCGCGGCCGGCATGGCCGTCATCCTGCGCGTCGATTACAGGCTTCTTCAAAAACCGGCCGTCAGCGGCGGTCTGCTGGGTCTGAGCCTGCTGCTTCTGGCGCTCGTGGCCGTTCCCGGCGTTGGGAAAATGCTCAACGGCTCGCGGCGCTGGCTGAAGCTGGGGCCTGTGAGCTTCCAGCCCTCCGAATTGGCGAAATACGCCGCGATCGTGCACATGGCGCGTATGCTGAGCCAGCCCAGGCGCGATCTGTCGCGCCTGTTCACGGGGCTTTTGCCGGTGTTCCTGATGCCGGTCATCATGTTCGCGCTCATCCTCCTGCAGCCCAATCTGAGCACGGCGGGCTCCATCGTGATCGTGTCGGGCTGCATGGCGCTGCTGGCGGGCGCGCGCTGGCTCCATCTGGGCCTGGCGGGCTGCGCGGGCCTGGCGGCGGGCGCGTTCTACGCCTGGTCGGAACCTTACCGCCGGGCGCGGCTGATGTCGTTCCGGGATCCGTTCGCCATGCTGAGCAACGAGGGCTACCAGCTCGCGCAGTCGCTGATGGCCTTTGGCTCGGGCGGCCTGTTCGGCATGGGACTGGGCCGCGGGCGGCAGAAATACGCCTTTCTGCCATATCCCGAATCGGATTTCATCTTCGCCGTTGTGGGCGAGGATCTCGGGCTGGCGGGCTGCCTTGGCGTGCTGGCGCTGTTCATGCTGTTCGTGTTCTTCGGCCTTCGCGCGGCGATGCGCTGCCCGGATCGTTTCGGCAGTCTGCTCGCCGGTGGCATCACCTGTATGGTCGGCGTGCAGACGGTGATGAATATGGCCGTGGTCATGGGCATGATGCCTACGACCGGCCAGCCGCTGCCGTTTTTCAGCGCGGGCGGCACGTCGATCGCCGTGCTGATGTGCGCGGTGGGCGTGCTGCTGAACATTTCCCGCAGCCGCGTGGGCTGATTGCCCTGCACCGCTTTTCCAAAACCGCATACTCATGACAGTGTACCCGCATTGACGTGGAGGTGTGCTGTTATGAGTGAGATATTCAGGATCATCGGGGGCGAACGCCTGGCGGGCCGCGCGGAAATACCCGCCGCGAAAAACGCCGTGCTGCCCATACTGGCGGCCTGTCTTCTGACAAACGACCGCGTGGAGCTGGAAAACTGTCCGCTGCTGGACGATATCGGGAACATGATCCGCATCCTCGAGGCGCTGGGCTGCCGCGCCGCGCGCAACGGCGATAAGCTCACCGTCTGGCCCGCCGGCGCGAACAGCCACGAGATGCCGGACGCGCTCTCGAAGCTCCTGCGCTCTTCCATCTTCATGATGGGGCCGCTGCTGGGGCGTTTCCGCAAGGCGTCGGTTACATATCCGGGCGGCTGCGAGATCGGCCTGCGGCCCATCGACCTGCACCTCAAGGGCCTCCGGGCGCTGGGCGTGGAGATCCGCGAGGAGCACGGCCGGATCTACTGCGACGGCTCCGGCATGCGCGCCGCCGACGTGCTGCTGGATTTCCCCAGCGTGGGCGCGACGGAGAACATCATGATGGCCGCGGTGCTCGTGAAGGGAGAAACCGTCATCCGCAACGCCGCCCGTGAGCCGGAAATCGCCGACCTGCAGGCGTTCATCAACGCCATGGGCGGCCGGGTGAGCGGCGCGGGCTCGGGCATCGTGCGCGTGAAGGGCGTGAGCGGACTGCACGGCGCGGTCTATCGCCCCATTCCCGACCGCATCACGGCGGGCACGCTGCTGTGCGCCGCGGCGATGACCGGCGGCGAGATTGAGCTGGCCGGCGCGCGGGGAGACTGCATGGATGCGGTGCTCTCCAAGCTGCGCGAGGCCGGATGCGTTGTGGACGAAGCGGGCGAAGGCGTGCGGCTGAACGCGCCGGCGCGCCTCAGGAGCGTGGATGTATTTACGCAGCCCTATCCGGGCTTTCCTACCGATATGCAGGCACAGCTGATGGCGCTCGCCTGCGTGGCGGAAGGCACC
>JAFZRB010000295.1 GCA_017620115.1 Clostridia bacterium
CCGGAGACACCCGCGCCCGTGACCCCCGCGCCCGCGACCCCCGCGCCGGAGACCCCTGCGCCGGAGACCCCTGCGCCTGTGACCCCCGTGCCCGTGACGCCTCCGCCGGAAACCGTGCCGCCGGAAACGCCCGTCCCTGAATCGGCCGCTCCAACGCAGGAAATCGCGACTCAAATCCCTGAATCAGCCTCGCCGGCACCGGTTATTGAGACGCCCATCCCTGAAACGGCCTCTCCTGAGCCCCAAACGGCGACGCCCGGCCCCGAAACGGTTCCGCCCGGGCCGGAAAATCCGACCGACGCGCCGGAGACGGCCTCCCCGCAGCCCGGAGAAACAGACGTTATCCCTGAAACAGCCTCTCCAGAACCGATTATTGAGACGCTGATCCCTGAAACAACGCCGTCAGACCCCCAGACAGAGACGCCTTTCCCTGATTTGACCGTTTCTCCCACGGAGCTGGCCACGCCCGCGCCGCTCTACCCGCGCGCCGTGTTCAACGCGCAGGAAGCCATCGTGGACGCCTCCCGCGCGATGCAGGGCGGCCTGCTGGTGGTGGCGCTGCCCATCGCCTTCGAGGTGCAGGAAGGCATGGTGATCCGCAGCAACGCGCCCGGCGGCGCGAGCGGATGGACGCCCGAAACGCCCGACGCGCCGGGCTATTTCGATCAGGCGGTGCTGGAGCTGCCCTACGACCTGGAATGGACGCTGAAGGAGGCCGATACCGCCCTTTCGGCACTGTTCGACATGGCCCCGGGCGACACGCGCTCCATGGTGGCCTACGCCCCGCAATACAACGAATGGAACATGCCCGCCGGCATGCCGTTCAACGCCGGCTACGCCGTGTTCAGCCTGGACATCCCGCCGGACGCCCCGGCCGGGACGCATCAGCTGCGCTTCGTCTACAAACCCAACAACGGCCTGATGAACCGGGAAGACATCGAGTTCATCCTCACGTTCTCCATCGTCGCCGTCGCGGAAACGCCCGCGCCCACGGACGAGCCCTGGCCCACGGACGAACCTCTGCCCACCGACGAACCATGGCCCACGGACGAGCCCTGGCCCACCGACTGGCCGGAGCCTTCGGGCGAAGGAAGCGTCATGGTCGGCCAGATGAGCGTGCAGACGCTCAAAGTGGGCCAGAGCGACGTGACGATGGCCATTCCCGTGTCCTACGCGGACGCGACGCTGCGCGTTTACAGCAACCGCGACGACGAGGGCAACGTGCTTGCGCCCGGCGCCGAGGGCTTCAGTCAGGAAATCACGGACTACATCGACTGGCTCGAGGTGACCATCACCGACGAGACGGCCGCCGATTCCGCCTTCCCCTTCATGCTGTCCGAACAGGGCGTGAGCCGCATGGTGATCGAGGACGGCGAAAACTACGGCTACGCGGTGTTCTCGGGCCTCACGGTGAAGAAGGGCCTGTCCAACGGCACGGCTGCCGTGCCGTTCACCGTGAACTACATCGACGCTTATTCCGGCGAGCTGCAGTCCACGGAGCTGACCGCGCTTGTCAACATCACCGGCGCGAGCTCCGGCTATTACGGCGGCGGGGGCGGCGGAGGCGGCTACACCGCGCCGACCACGGCGCCCCAGGCGCGCGTGATCGTGGAATCCATCGCCACCGATCCCGCCGACGTCCAGGCGGGCGACTCGTTCGATCTGGTGTTCATGCTGCGCAACACCAGCGCCGCGCAGTACGTTCAGAACATGCGCGTGACCATCGGCTCGGAGGAGGACGCGCTCATCCCGCAGAGCGGCTCGAACACGCTCTACATCGACCGCATCGACGCGGGCGGGCTGTACGAGCTGCGCTATCCCGTGCGCGCCAGCCTCGAGGTGCCCGACCGGCCCCTCAAGGTGGACGTGACCATCGAATACGAGGATTCCGCCGTGTCGGCGCAGTCGGCCATGCAGCAGATGATCGTGAACGTATCCCAGCGCATGCGCCTGAGCGTCGGCGAGCCGGTGCTGGACGCCTCCGCGCTCTACGAGGGCGACGGCGCGGACGTGACGCTGCAGGTCATCAACGAGGGCCGCACCATGCTCTACAACGTCACCGTGACCGCGCAGGCCGACAGCGACAGCCTGATCCTGCCCTCGGCGGCCTATCTGGGCAACATGGAAGGCGGCACGTCGCGCCGGGCGGAGCTTTCGCTCACCCCCACGAAGGCCGGCGACTATGACGCGACGCTCCTGGTCACCTGGGAGGACGCGCTGGGCGAGAAGTTCTCAGACACGCGCTCGGTCTCCTTCACCGCGCAGGCCGACGACACCGAGGACATCTGGAACACCCCGGCCTACGACCCCTACAACACGCAGAGTGAACCCGAGCAGCCGGACAGCATGGACGTAGGCTATTTCCTCGAGCTGATGCCCTGGTGGATCTACGCCGCAGCGGCCGGCCTGTATCTGCTCATCGTGGTCTACATCGGCGCGAGCGTGCGCGCGCGCCGCCGCAAGGCGCTGGAGGACGAGGACGATGAGATTGAGTGACATTCTCCGCCAGAGCCTGAACAACCTGTTCCGCCGCAAGCTGCGCACTATCCTGACCATGCTGGGTGTGGTCATCGGCACGGCGGCCATCGTGGTCACGCTGTCGCTGGGCGCTGGCGCGGAGAAGGCGCAGATGGAGACGCTGGAAGCCACTACCAATCTCAAGCTGATCGAGGTCTATCCCTATTACGCCTACGGCATGAGCGCCGACAGCGGCCGCCGCGTGACGAAGATCAACGATTCGGTCATCGCCGACATCCGCCGCATGGCGGGCGTGAACGCCGTGACGCCGCTGGTGAGCGTGATGCTGGGCGCGCAGTTCATCATCAGCACGGGGGAATACGAGAATTCCACGTCGCTCCTGGCGGTCATCCCGGAGGATTTTTCGCGCATCCAGGCGCTCAAGAGCGGCCGTTATTTCTCCGGACGCACCGATCAGATGGAATTCATCATGTCGGAAATCGCGCTGCTGGATTTCGTCGATCCGAAGAAGGACTACCAGTGGATCGACTATTACTCGCTGCTCATGAACGGCGAGCCGCTGCCCCTGCCGCCCATCAACTGGTATAACAGCCGCTACGGCCTCACCGTCCGCTGGGAGGACTACACCAACTACCTCCAGAACAACTACGAGCCCGAGGTCTATGAGATGGATTTCCGGGCCCGGCTCACCGGCATCATCGAGGCCGATATCAACGACTGGCGCTTTTCCTATTACGCCATCGTCAGCCTGAACTGGCTCAAGAAGTTCTACCGCGAAAACCGCGACTGGTGCAAGGAGATGGGCTTCGAGCTGAACGGCTACGACACGGTGTATGTGCTCGCGGACACCGTGGACGACGTGGAGGGCGTCATCAAGGAGCTCAACGACTATGGCCTGCAGTATTCCAGCCCGCTGGAAACCGTGGCCGTGATGCGGCGGCAGATCGCCACCATGCAGAGCTTTCTGGGCTTCATCGGCGCGATATCCATGCTGGTGGCGGCGCTGTCCATCGCCAACACCATGATGATGTCCATCTACGAGCGCACGCGGGAGATCGGCGTGATGAAGGTGCTGGGCTGCAAGCTCGGCAACATCCGGCTGCTGTTCCTCACGGAGGCGGCCTACATAGGCCTGTTCGGCGGCGGCGCGGGGCTGCTCGTGAGCTGCGCGCTGTCGTTCGCGCTGAACAACGTCCAGTGGATGCAGGACATGGTGGCGAGCATCATGTCCTCCTCCGAGCTGTTCGACACGGCGGCGGGTTCCACGTCGATCATCTCGCCGCAGCTGGCGTGGGGCACGTGGGCCTTCGTGGTGGCCGTGTCGGTGCTGTCCGGCCTGTATCCGGCTTACCGGGCGATGCGCCTGTCGTCGCTGGCCGCCATCCGCAACGCGGAATGAGGCGCGCGATGGAAAATCTGGAATCAACAAACGGAGGCGTCAGAGCATGAGGCGTGTGTTGACGGCCGTATGCGCGGCCCTGTGCGTTTTGCTCGCGGGCTTTTCGGCGTGCGCCGACGGCGAGGCGCTGCTGCTCACGCGCGATTTTTCCAGCCGCTACGCGGCCAGGGGCGGCTGGGTGACGCTGTCGTACACCCTACGCAACACGTCCTCCCGGGCGATCGGGCGCGTCGAGCTGACCGACCCGCTGCTGGGCGACGGCCAGCCGGAGCCGATCGAGGACCTCGCGCCGGGCGAGAGCCGCACCGTGGTGGCCCGCGCGCGCGTCGTGGAGGACGCCGAGAGCGCGCCCGTGGCCCGCTACACCACGGGCGGCGCGGAAAAGACCGCGGCCGCCGCGCCGGAAAAGGTGCTCATCGAGACCGTGTCGCTCTCCGCCAGACTGACGTTTGAAACGGACGAGGAGAAGGCCGTCGTTCTGCGCGTGACGAACAACGGCAACGCGCCGGTGTACGGCGTCAAGGCCTCTGACGCCGCGCTGGGCGACATGGGGGAGGCCGTCGACCGGCTGGATCCCGGCGAGAGCGCCGCGTGGACGCGCGCGGTTCCGGCCCCCGGCGGGCGCTACCGGTGCGCCGTGAGCGCCGCCAGCTCCTCCGGCAGGAACGTTACCGCGCGCTCCAACGCGCTGACGGCACGGGAATCCTCCGCGGCCTCCATCGAACCGGAGCCCGTCACGCTGATGGCCGGAATGGACGGCGACGGACAGCTGTTCGTGACGCTGTTCAATCCCGGCCCGGACATGCTGAAGGACGTGACGCTGCGCGAACAGAACGGGGGCGGCGAGCGCGTGATCGCCTTCCTGCCGGCCGGGCGCAGCGCGCACGTGCCCTGGCCGCGCGTCTCGGAGGAAGCCCGGCTGATGCGCTTCGAGGCCGTGTCCTCGGAGGGCGCGCCGCTGGCCGAGGCCTCTATCGCCGCGCCGGCCGCGCCGGCGGACGCCAGCGCCGAGCCGGACGCCGATCTCATGGACGCGCTGGACGGCCCGTCGCTGCGCATGAACGAACCGCCGCAGACCTACCGCGCCATGCTGTTCGCGGTGATGGCGGTGATGTTCGCAGTGATGATCGTCTGGCACATAAGCCACCGGCGGCGCAGGCGGCAGGCGCGAAAGGCGCGGCTCAGGCGGCGGCAGAAAAAGCAGCAGACCAGGAAAAGCGGGGAGAAGACGGCATGAGGCTCATCGGTTTCGACATCGGCGGCACCAAATGCGCCGTTTCGCTGGGCGAAGCGGCGGAAGGAAACGCGCGCGTGCTCCAGCGGCGCGAGATCCCCACGCCCGCGCGCTGGCAGCAGGCGCTCGATACGCTCTTTGAGCTGGCGGACGCGCTGCTGGAGGGCGAGCGGCCCGACGCCTGCGGCTTCAGCTGCGGCGGCCCGCTGGACGCGGAGAAGGGCCTGGTGCTCTCGCCGCCCAACCTGCCCGGCTGGGATCGCGTGCCCCTGACCGCGCTGGCGCGGGCGCGTTTCGACGCGCCCTGCTTCCTCGAAAACGACGCCAACGCCTGCGCGCTGGCCGAATGGCGCTGGGGCGCGGGGCAGGGCAGCAAAAACATGGTCGTCCTCACGTTCGGCACCGGGCTGGGCGCGGGGCTGATCCTGGACGGCCGGCTCGTTCGCGGCGCGAACGGCAACGCGGGCGAGGCGGGCCACATCCGGCTGTCTCCCTTCGGCCCGGCCGGCTACGGCAAGGAAGGCTCGTTCGAGGGCTTCTGCTCGGGCGGCGGCATCGCGCAGCTGGCGGTGACGCTGGGCCGGCGGGCCGTGCAGAACGGCGCGCGTCCCGCCTATTACGAGGGTTCCTGGGACGCCGTGACGGCCAAAGCCGTGGCCGCGGCCGCGAACGCGGGCGACGAAACGGCGCGCGCGGTGTTCGAACTCTGCGGCGAAAAGCTGGGCGAAGGACTCTCCGTGCTCGTCGACATCCTCAATCCCGAGGTGATCGTGATCGGCTCGGTGTTCGCGCGCTGCGAGGCGCTGCTGCGCCCGGCCATGGAGCGCGCGATGAAGCGCGAATGCCTGAGCGCCTCGCTGGAAGCCGTGCGCGTCGCGCCGGCGGCGCTGGGCGAGGCCATCGGCGACTGCGCGGCGCTGTGCGCGGCGGAATACGGTTTGCTCAATGAGCGGGGAATACGGTAAGCGGGGAAGGTGAAGGATATGAAGCGGGTGCTCGTCGCGGCGGTCATGCTGTTTGCGCTGCTGACGCCGCTGCTGGCGCTGGCGGAGAGCGCGCCGGCGAATCCCATGGCGCCGCGTCCGACGGTGAATTCCATAACCCTCGCGCCGACGGCGGAGCCCACGCCCTCGCCGACGCCCGCGCCCACGCCCGAACCCACGCTCGATCCGGAGGCGGTGGCCATGCCCGCGCGGCCGGAGGACGATTTCCGCTACGACTCCGGCGACATGCTCGACGAGGATATGATCGCCCGGCTGGACGAGGAGGTCCGCGATTACCTGATCGGCACGGGCGAACTGATCGATACGGTGGACGGCGTCCGCAACATCCTGCTGGTGGGGCTGGACGCGCGCCCCGGCGAAACGCAGTCGCGTTCGGACGCGATGGTCATACTCACCATCGACGGCAACGCCAACCAGATCCGTCTGACCTCGCTGCTGCGCGACATGTACGTGTCGATTCCGGACTACGGCAACAACCGCATCAACACCGCCTGGGTGTTCGGCGGGTTCGAGCTGCTGCGGGCCGCGATTCTGGAAAACTTCGGCCTGCAGATCGACGAATACGTGGCGGTCGACATGACGCTGCTGGCCGAGCTGATCGACCGGATCGGCGGGCTCACGCTCACCGTGCGCTCGGAGAAGGAGCTCAGGGCCATCAACGGCGTGATCGACGGCTACAACTACCAGTTCCACCTGAAGGCGAACAGCGATTTCCTCACCAAAGTGGGCGAACAGCATATGAACGGCAAGCAGGTTCAGGCCTACGCGCGCTACCGCAGGATCGATTCCGACTTCAAGCGCACGGAGCGCCAGCGCGAGGTGCTGGGAAAAATCTTCGAACGGCTGCAGGAGATGTCGCTCATCGAGCTGAGCCGGCTGGCGTCGTACGCCGTGGACAGGGTGGAGACGAACATCTCGCTGAGCGGCGTCATATCGCTCATTCCCGTCATGTTCAACATGAAGGACGCCGGGTTCGGTCAGCTCACGCTGCCGTATGAGGGCGAATACCAGAGCAAGACCATCTCCGGCATGTCGGTGCTCGTGCCCGATCTGCGCGCCGCGCAGACCCGGCTGCGGGCGTTCATCAACGGCTGAAGACGGAAAAAGAGCGGGGGAGGACTGCCAATGCCCATCATCCGGAAAATGAGCGCGCGCGACGCGGCGTTCCAGCGGTTCGAGGCCGTGAAGCGCAGCCGCGAGAAGCGCGCGAAGCAGAAGGTGTTCTTCGTCGAGGGCGTGCATCCCATCGAGCAGGCCGTCCGCTTCGGCTGGGCGTTCGAGGCGCTGGGCTACGCCGCCGACACGCGGCTGAGCGGCTGGGCCAACGACATGCGCTCGAAGGCCCGCGCAGAAACCGAATATCAGATTTCGCCCGCGCTGATGGACGAGCTGAGCGAACGCGAGGAATCCTGCGAGCTGATCGCGCTGGTGAAGCAGCGGCAGGACGGCCTCGAACGCATGAGCCGGGCTTCCGGCGCGCCGTTCTACGTGCTGTTCGACCGGCCGCAGAGCCCCGGCAACCTGGGCACGGTCATCCGCTCCGCCGACGCGTTCGGCGCGGCCGGGCTGATCACCACCGGCCACGCCGCGGATCCCTACGACCCGCAGTGCGTGCGCGCCAGCATCGGCACGGTGTTCGCGCTGCCCTTCGCCGCGCTGGAATCGGTCGACGCGGTAATGGCCTGGCTGGATACGCTGCCCGTCCGCCCGCGCGTGGTGGGCACGAGCGCGCACGGCTCGAAGCTCATCGACGCCGTCGATCTGACCGGGCCTACGCTGCTGCTCATCGGCAACGAGACATTCGGCCTCTCGAAGGCCTGGAAGGAGGCCTGCGACGAGCTGGCGCTCATTCCCATCCACGGCGCGGCGTCCTCGCTGAACGCGGGCTGCGCGGCGTCCATCTGCTTTTACGAGCTCGCGAGGCAGCGGGCGAACGCGGCGCTGTAGTGTTCCGCGTCCCCGACAGGCGTCGGCCGCTTATCGTTCGCGCCCTCCCGTCCCATTCGCCGGGACGCGGAAGGCGCTCTGTTTTTTCCCATTTTCAGCAGTTTTTCCGCGCCGCTCCGTCTAATAAGCGGAAAGGGGTTGGTACGGTGATTCGCGGAAGCCGACCGGACAGCCGGTCAGAGATCGACCGGCTCATGGAGCAGTACGGCAGCAGCCTTCTCAGAATGAGCGCCCTTTATCTGAAGGACGCGGATCTTGCCCAGGACGCTGTGCAGGAAACATTCATCAAGGCATACCGGCATTTCAACGATTATCGCGGGGAGAGCTCAGAAAAGACCTGGCTGACCGCCATCTGCGTCAATACCTGCCGGGACATGCTGAGGACCGCCTGGTTTCGCCACCAGAGCCGGATCGACCTGGATTCGCTGCCCGAAAGACCCGCCGATTTCGCTTTCCCCGATAACACCGTGCTGACCGAGGTCATGCGCCTGCCCGCCAAATACCGCGAAGTCGTTCTCCTGCGGTATTATGAAGGGCTGAAGCTGAAGGAAGTCGCGAGCGCGCTGCGGCTGACCGACGGCAAGGTCCGATCCCGGCTGAACAAAGCCAACGATCTTCTGCGGGACAGGCTGAAGGAGTGGTATTACGATGAAGAATCATGATTTTCAGGAGCTCGTCGACCAGAACCTTTCCGGGCTCACATGGGATGAGCGGAAGCGCCGGAAGGTGCTTCGCGCCATCAGCGAGGAGGAAAAACCCGTGAGAAGAATTTCCAAGACCTTTGTTCTGGCCGCCGTCATCATCTGCCTCAGCGTCACAGCCGCGCTGGCGGTCGGGCTGGCGTTCTCAAGCCGGGTGGATAACGCGAAGCTGGCGGAGGAAGCGCTGCTGCGGGAGTACGGCGTCACATCCGAGATGCTGGGCTTTTTCAACCGGTCATATGAAGGAAACGACGTGGTGCGCTACGAGGGTGTCGAGCCTCTCTCCTATGTGCTTGGCAGCTATACCGTTCAGGTGAAGGACGGAATGGCCGATGTTTCCTGGAGCTGGGACGGAAGTCCCGTCGGCAGTGGATTCAGCGAGCCGGCCTGGGGCGCGGAGCAGCTGGCGGAAATGTGCCGCCTGAGCCGCGAAAGCCATAACCATGACAGCTCTTTTTACGACAGGGCCCGTGCCATCGCGAAGGCGAACGGCGTCGCCATCACCAGCGGCCCCGCGTTCAGCGAATCCGAAATCAAAGCGCTTTCCGAAAAGGAGCGGCGCGACGCGGAAAAAGCCAGGAGCGCGGCAAAGCTCACGCCGGCCGAGAGGGAAGCGATCGCCCGCGAGGCCGTCTGCGCCCGCTACGATTTCGACGAGGATCAGGCCAAACACCTGGCATGCGATGAAGACAGCGGCCGTTACGCGCTGTTCGGCAGCGACGAGACGCCCTGCTGCAAGTTCCGGTTCTCCCTCGGCTTTGACGAGGACGGATACCAGGGAGCGACGGGAAAGGGTATCTACACCGTGATGATCAATGTCGAAAACGGCACGGTCGAGGATATTCTCTACGACTCCGCGGTCGGCGGCATGGGCTGATTTCCATGCGGCAGACGAACCTCTGACGACGACAACGCCCCCGCGCTTCCATCGAGGCGCGGGGGCGATTGCGTTATTTGGGCTTACGTCGTCTTGAAATCGTCGCTGTCCAGGAAGATGGGGTTGGTCCAGGCGCGGCGGCCCTGGGCGTCCTTCACCACGGCGCGGATGTAGGGCGTCGAGGCCTCGCGCAGCTTGACGGCGGCGGAGGTGACGCTCTCCTCGCCCTCGGCGGGCCTGGCCATGCGGTAGGGCACGCGCAGATGCACGAACTGGATCTCCGCGGCGGGGGAGCACTCGATGTGCGCCTCGCCCTTGTCCACCCAGAAATCGTAGATTTCCGGGCCGCAGGAGGAGTAGAACGCGCCGTCCTTCAGAGCCTTCAGGATGGCGTTCAGGCTGTTCTCGCTGTTCACGCGCACCCAGCCCTTGCAGTGCTGGCTCATGCTGTGGCCGTCGTCGGTGGCGACGCCCCAAATCTTCTGGCCCTGAACAAGCAGCTCGTCCCAGTAAGCGGCGTTGGTGTCCTTGCCGTCCTCGACGGCGCAGCCGGTGTTCCAGATCTCCATGGCAAAATTGCCGCGCAGCATCTCGAATTCGCGCGCGGGCGTGCCGCTCCATTCGGGATGGCAGTAGATGGTCATGTTGTTGTTCTCGTGCAGCCAGTCCAGCATCTCCTGCGTCTGCTCGGGACGCTCGTAGCGGCCGCTGGGGAAGCGCTGATCCTGCTCGAAGCCGTTGCCGTCCTCGCGGGACGGGCCGACGCACACGATGTGGTGGCAGTGGCAGCCGGGGCCGGGCAGCCCGCGGTCCATCTCCATGCCGGGCACGATGGTGATGGGCACGCCGGCGAAGTTCCGGTAGTTGTAGTTGCGGTGGTCGGTGAGCGCCATGAAGTCGTAGCCGTTCTCATAGTGGAGCCTGATGACATCCGCCGGATCGCCCGCGCCGTCCGAGCGGGTGGTGTGGCAGTGCAGCGCGCCCTTGAGCAGCTTCTTCGCGTCGATAAACGCGGCCTGACGTTTCATAAATATCTCCTCCTCCAATGATTTGCCAAATACTTCGTTAAGCCTTCGTCACCTTCGGCCCCTGCGGGGTGTCGATCACGGCGTAGCCCTTTTCGGTGAGCTCGGCGCGGATGCGGTCGGCCTCGGCGAAGTTCTTCGCCTTCTTGGCGGCGGCGCGCGCCTGAACGAGCGCCTCTATGGCCTCGTCGGGCTCGCAGCCCTCGAACACCACGCCCTGGGATGCGGCCTGCGCGGCCTGCTTTTTCTGCTCCTCGCGCTTCGCGGCGGCCTTTTTGGTGAGGTCGAGGCCCAGCACCGTGTCGAATTTGTCCAGCGCGGCCAGCTTGGTGGCGTCGGTGGTGTCGTATTTCAGGGCGTCGTACACGGCGGTCACGGCCAGCGAGGTGTTCAGGTCGTTGTCCAGCGCGGCGCGGAATTTCCCGTCCAGGACGGCGAGCGCGGCCTCGTCGATTTCGCCCTTGCCGGGTTCCAGCGCGGCCACGCGGGCGATGAGCTTGTTGTAGGCGCCCTGCGCGTTGTCGAGGATCTCCCAGGAGAACTCGAGGTTGCGGCGGTAGTGGCTCTGCAGGCAGAACAGCCGGTAGGCCAGCGGGTCGTAGCCCTTCTGCTCCAGCAGGCTCACCGTGAGGAATTCGCCCGAGGACTTCGACATCTTGCCGCCGTTCGCGTTCAGGTGGCGCACGTGCATCCAGTAATTGCACCACTTGTGGCCGAGATAGCTTTCAGACTGCGCGATCTCGTTGGTGTGGTGCGGGAAGGCGTTGTCGATGCCGCCGCAGTGGATGTCGAGATCGTCGCCCAGATGCCGCATGGAGATGGCGGAGCACTCGATGTGCCAGCCGGGATAGCCCACGCCCCAAGGCGAATCCCACTTGAGCGCCTGATCCTCGAACTTCGATTTGGTGAACCACAGCACGAAGTCGTTCTTGTTGCGCTTGTTGGTGTCCTCCTCGACGCCCTCGCGCACGCCCACGGCCAGGTCTTCCTCGTTGAAGTCGTTGAAC
>JAFZRB010000296.1 GCA_017620115.1 Clostridia bacterium
CGCTTGGCCGCGACGCGCGCGGCCGTCTGGCGGCGCTGTGGTATGAGCAGGGCGAAGACACGCCTGAGATCCGCCTGGCTTACATGGACGCGCTGACGAAGCTGTGGCGGGAGCATTTCAGCTGTCAGCTGGGCGAGTGGTGCCGCGCGCGCGGCGTCGAGTACATCGGCCATATTATTGAGGACATGAACGCCCACGCCCGGCTGAGCTGCAGCGGCGCGCACTATTTCCGCTCGCTGGACGGGCAGGACATGGCGGGCATCGACGTGGTGCTGCACCAGATCATACCGGGGCTGGCGCACTACCGGCACGCCCTGTCCGCGTCGGGCGGTTACAGCGATCCGGCGTTTTACCAGTACGTTCTGGGCCGGCTGGCGGCTTCCCACAGCCACATACAGCCCCGCATGAAGAATCGCGCCATGTGCGAGATCTTCGGGGCCTATGGCTGGGCCGAAGGCGTGCCCATGATGAAGCGCCTGCTGGATCACATGCTGGTGCGCGGCGTGAACTATTTCGTGCCGCACGCCTTCTCGCCCAAATATCCCGACCCGGACTGCCCGCCGCACTTCAACGCGGGCGGCTGCAATCCGGAGTTCTCCGCCTTCGCGAAGCTGATGAAGTACGCCAACCAGGCGGCGCATCTTTTCGAGGGCGGCGTGGAGATCGTCAGCGCGGCGATACTGTATCACGCCGAAGCCGAGTGGTCGGGCCGGAGCTGCATGCTCACGCAGGAGCCCGCCAGGCGTCTCTACGACGCGCAGCTGAATTACGACATCCTGCCCATCGACGCGATCATGGAGCGGGCGCGGGTGGAGGACGGCGCGCTGCGCGTGGAGGCCATGCGCTATCCCGCGCTGATCGTGCCCCATGCAGAATACCTTCCCGCGGCCTTCCTCGAAAAGCTGGCGGCATTGGAGAAGGAAGGCGCGAAGATCGCCTTCGTCGGGGGCGGGCCGGCGGGCTGCGCCTGCGGGGAAGCGGTTCCGCTTGAAGAAGTCGCGGAGTATGTGCGCGGCGTCGGCGGCGCGGACGTGCGGCTCAAGGAGGCCTTCCCGCTGCTGCGGCAGGCCCACGTGCGGCGGGATGGCCGCGACATCTTCATGCTGGTGAACGAATCCATGGAGGAGGCGTTCGAGGGCACGGTGCTTCTGCCGGTCTCGGGCCGCGGCGTGAAGCTGAATCTGCCGGGCGACGTCCGCTGCGCCGTCGAGGCGAAAGACGGCGCGCTGCCGCTCCGGCTGGCGTGCGGCGAGTCGGCCATCCTGCTGTTTGACGGCGATTCGTGGCGGGATTTCCCGGCGGAGCCGGTGTATGACCGCGCGGAGCCGATCGAAGGCCCGTGGACGCTCGCGCTGGAAGCCGCCCATGATATGCCGTGCGACGGCGCCCCGAAACGGCTGGCCGCGCTGTACAACGTGACCGGGCCCGACGGGGACGACGGTTTTTCCGGCTGGATGCGCTACGAGACGTCGTTCGAGGCGCGGCCCGGCGCGGCGGCGCTGGATCTGGGGCTGGTGGGCGAGTGCGCGCGCGCGTGGCTCAACGGCGTCGACCTGGGCGAGCGCATCCACGCGCCATATGTGTTCGACATAACGGCGGCGGTGAAGGAAGGCGCGAACGATCTGACGGTGGTGGTGACCAACAGCCTGGTGCACCAGCAGCCGGACAGGTTCTCGCGGTTTGTGCAGATTCCGCCCTCCGGGCTGCTGGGGCCGGTCAGGGCGCTCTATGCGCGGCGGCGCGCGGAGCACTGAGCAGTTATTGATGGATTATGCTCACCGCTTGCGCAATTCACGCCATCTTCTCATCATTCGGCTTGACATGTTAACCGTGCCGTGGTAAGATAACAACTATTAAAGTGAGTCAATTTGGCTCACAAATTAGCAAAGGAGTGTATCTGTTATGAAGAAGATCGTTTCCCTTCTCCTGTGCGTGCTGATGCTTTGCGTGAGCTTCAGCGCTCTGGCCGACGCCCAGAAGGTCGGCGTGTCCATGCCCACCAAGGACCTGCAGCGCTGGAACCAGGACGGCGAGAACATGAAGAACCTGCTTGAAGAAGCCGGCTACGAAGTGGATCTGCAGTTCGCCGCCAACGACGTTCAGCAGCAGCTGAACCAGGTGACCAACATGATCAACAACGGCTGCGAAGTCGTCGTGATCTCCGCCATCGAAGGCTCCTCCCTGGGCTCCGCCCTGGATCTGGCCAAGGAAAAGAACATCCCCGTCATCGCATATGACCGTCTGCTGATGGACAACGAGTGGGTTTCCTACTACGCCACCTTCGACAACTACATGGTCGGCACCGTGCAGGGCACCTATGTTAAGGAAGCTCTGGATCTGGAAAATGCGGATGGCCCCTTCTACATGGAGATCACCGCGGGCGACCCCGGCGACAACAACGCCAACTACTTCTACAGCGGCGCCATGGACGTGCTGAATCCCTACATCGAGTCCGGCAAGATCATCGTGAAGTCCGGTCAGACCGCCTTCAGCGACGTGGCGACCCCCACCTGGAAGACTGAAGTTGCCCAGACCCGCGCCAGCAGCATCCTCTCTTCCTTCTATGCCGACGGCTCCAGCATCGACGCCTGGCTGTGCTCCAACGACTCCACCGCCATGGGCGTCATCAACGCTCTGGAAGACAACTACGACGGCGACTGGCCCATCATCACCGGTCAGGACTGCGACAAGTCCAACGTCAAGAAGATGATCGAGGGCAAGCAGAGCATGTCCGTGTTCAAGGACACCCGCACCCTGGCTGCTCAGGTCGTGAAGATGGTCGGCCAGATCCTGAGTGGTGAAGAAGTCGAAGTGAACGACACCGAGACCTATGACAACCACATCATCGTCGTGCCTTCCTTCCTGTGCGAGCCCGTGTTCGGCGACGTCAACAACTATGTTGAGCTGCTTCTCGACTCCGGCTACTACACCGAGGACGACCTGAAGTAATACGTTGAATCCATGAAACGATGCAGGCGGGCGCTTGTCCGCCTGCATCATTTCCAATTAATACTAACTTCCGTCTAAACCATACACACCTGCGGGTGTCTTTTCCGCTCCGCATTTGTGCATGTTTTAGACGTCACTTAGTATAAAAGGGAAGTCCTTATACTGAATGCCGTCCGTTCCATACACAACCGCGCGTTTGTGTATGTTTCAGATGTCATTCAGCGTTAATTTCCATCTGATGGAGAAGCTGGAGGAGAGCCATGGCCAAGATTCTGCTGGAAATGAAGAATATAACGAAGACTTTCCCGGGTGTAAAAGCGCTCGACAACGTGAATCTTCAGGTGGAAGAGGGAGAGATCCACGCGCTGGTCGGCGAGAACGGCGCGGGAAAATCCACCCTGATGAACGTGCTGAGCGGTATCTACCCTTATGGAACGTATGAGGGGGATATCATCTATAACGGCCAGGTTTGCAAGTTCTCAACCATCAAGGATTCGGAAAAGCTGGGCATCGTCATCATCCACCAGGAGCTGGCGCTGGTTCCCGAAATGACGATCGGCGAAAACATGTATCTGGGCAACGAGTGCGGACACAAGTTTGCCATCAACTGGAACAAGACCTATTCCGAAGCCGATAAATACCTGAAGATGGTGGGCCTGGAAGAGAGCTCCAAGATTCAGGTCAAGACGATCGGCACGGGCAAGCAGCAGCTGGTTGAAATCGCCAAGGCGCTGGCCAAGAAGGCGAAGCTGCTGATCCTGGACGAACCCACATCATCTCTGAACGAAGAAGATTCCCGCGCGCTGCTGGATCTCATGCTCAGCTTCAAGAAACAGGGAATGACGATGATCATCATTTCGCACAAGCTGACCGAGGTTTCCAATGTGGCGGATAAAATAACGGTCATCCGCGACGGCACGACCATCGAGACCATCGACAACCACGGCGCGGAG
>JAFZRB010000297.1 GCA_017620115.1 Clostridia bacterium
CCGTTGCCGTCCGGGTCTTCGTTGGCGAAGCGATAGAGCAGCGCCACGAAGTCGTCCAGGGTCTTGGGCAGATCGTCGGGGCTGTCATGGGCGACGCCCAGCGCGTCCAGCCAGTCCTCGCGATACATGAGGGTCTTACCAGGCATGGCGCTCTGCTCGTCGAAATACGGCACGGTGGTCATCTTGCCATCGTCGGCGCAGGCCAGCTTCCAGAACATGTCGACGAAGTCCTTCAGACGGCCCTGATAGCCGCCGTTGTTCAGGAACTCGTAAGTCGCCGGGGCGTTCTCCTTGAAGAAGTCGATCTCCCAGGAGGCGATGGCGCCCTGATCGTAGTACTGCTTCAGCACTACGGCGTCGCCGCCGATGAACACGTCGGGCGCGGTGCCGCCGGCGATGCGGGTGTTGATGATCTCGCGGTAGTTCGCATTCTCAACGAACACCACGTCGAATTTCACATCCAGGCCGTAGCGCTCTTTCATGAGCTGCTCGGTGGGATGCACGACGATGTCCTGGGCTTCGTCCCAGGGATCGAACAGGTAGGGGGCCACGGAGATGGTGCCGGACCAGGTGATGGGCTTTTCGTCCGCCAGAGCGACGGCCGGCAGCGCCAGCATCAGGCACAGCGCGATTACCAACAGTTTCTTCATGGGTCAATCCTCCTTAACATGTTTTATTTCACAGGCGTTTCGCCTGCAAAATTCAGTTTGTCCTCAGCCCTTCAAAGAGCCCACCATGATGCCCTTCACAAAGTAGCGCTGCACGAAGGGGTACGCGCACAGGATGGGCAGCGTGGCCACGAAGATGGCCGCGCCCTTCAGGCCCTCGGGGCTGGCCTTGATGTATTCGTTCAGCTCCTGCGTCGATGTGGATTCCAGCATCTGCTGGGTGCCGGTGATCAGGATGCGCCGCAGCACCACCTGCAGGGTGAAGCGGGTCTCGTCCGTCATGTAGATCAGCACGTCGAACCAGGCGTTCCAGTGCCCGACGGCCAGCCACAGCGCCACCGTGGCCAGGATTGGGGTGGACAGCGGCAATACCACCGAGATGAACGTGCGGAATCGCCCCGCGCCGTCGATCATACAGCTCTCCTCAATCTCTTCTGGCAGCGACTGGAAATAGTTGCGCATGATGACCAGGTTGTACGCGCTCACCAGGCCCGGCAGGATCATCGACGCGAACCGGTCAAGCAGCCCGAGGTTTTTGATCAGCAGGTAGTTCGGGATCAGGCCGCCGGAGAAGAACATGGTGAACACGATGAGCAGCGTCCAGAACGAACGGTGCGGGAAATACGCCTTGGACAGCGCGTAAGCGCCCATGGCCGTGACGAACAGCGAAAGCGTCGTTCCCACGACGGTCCTCATAATGGTGTTCTTGTAGCCCAGCCAGATGTACTTGCTGCCCAATACCTTGGTATAATTGTCCAGCGTGGAGTCTTCCGGCCACATATGCAGCCCGCCCTTGGTGGCCACATAGCCCGGCGAGAACGACAGCACCAGCATGTGCCAGAAGGTGAGAATGATGCTGAGTATGAACAGCGTCAGAAGCACGTGAATGACCACGTCGGCCCAGTTGATTTTTTCCTTCACAGCATATCCCCCCTCTCACCAGATGCCGCTGCCGTTGATCCTCTTCGTGATGGCGTTGGTGCCCACCACCAGCACGAAGCCAATGACATTCTTGAACAGACCCACGGCCGTGGAGAAGGAGTATTTCATGTCGCCCAGGCCCTCGCGGTACACGTAAGTGTCGATGATGTCGCCCGTCTTGTATACCGCCGAATTGTACAGGTTGAACACCTGATCGAAGCCCGCGTCCATCACCGAGCCCACGCGAAGGATCAGCATGACCGTAATGGTGGGCAGCAGCGACGGCAGCGTCACATGGCACAGCCGCTGAAAGCGCGTCGCGCCGTCGCACACCGCCGCCTCGTACAGCTCCGGCGAGATGCCCGCGATGGTGGCGATATACAAAACCGACCCCCAGCCGACCTCCTTCCAGATATCCGAAACGATCAGCGTACCGCGGAAATAGGCGTTATCACCCAAGAAGAACATCGCTTTCTCGCGCCCGAACCAGTTGGTCAGAACGTAGTTGACCGCGCCGTTGTTGGGCGAGAGCAGCTGGTTCAGAAGACCCGCCACCACGACCCAAGAAAGGAAATGCGGCAGGTAGCTCACCGTCTGAACGACCTTCTTGTATTTAAGATTCCGCACCTCGTTCAGCAGCAGCGCGAAGATGATGGGCATGGGAAAACCCACCAGGATCTTCAACCCGCTGATGATCACGGTGTTCTCCAGAGCGCGGATGAACGTGCGGCTGGCGAACGCCTTTTCGAAGTGCTTCAGGCCCACCCAGGGGCTTGCCCAGATGCCCGCGTTGATCTTGAAGTCCTTGAAGGCCATCGTGAGGCCGACCATGGGCACGTATTTGAAGATGATGAAATAAACGATGGTGGGCAGCAGCATCAGGCACAGGGCGTAGTTTTTTTTATACCCCGCGAAGCTGGCCAGAAAGCCCGCGCGCCTGCCGTTGCCAACCGCCCGTCCGGCCGAGGATTGAGTGGTCAAGCGGCATACCTCCCCTTCGCCGGCAGTATTCCCGCCGGGCTGTATGAAAACATAACTTTTACCTTTGCGCTACATTACTTTATTATTATAGCTTTCGCCGGAAGGCCTGTCAATGCAAAAAGCAAAATAAAAACATGACATTTCCTCCGGATTTATGATAATTATACGCATGCTGCGCGGCCCATTACCGCCCGCATTCCTCCAGCGCGATCTCGCTGTAGCGCCAGAGCCGCTGCGGCTCATAGCGCACGGTGGAAACATCCTTCAGGATCATCTCCAGCTGCACGCCGTTTCTCCGCGCCGCGTCGACGGTGCGCCGCAGGTCGGCGCGCAGGGCGTCCTCGTCGAAGGATTCGGTGGCCAGCAGGGCGGGCGAGGGCTTGTTGCTCATAATGATGTGCCTGGGCAGCTTCTCGGCGAACGCCTCGCGGTGGCTCCAGGGGCTGCACGATATCTTGCGCACGTTGGGCAGCGCGCTCACGATGTCCAGCCGGTCGTCCAGCCGGTCGCAGCAGCCGTAATAAATGTGTTTGAAGCGCGGGAAGATGCGCCGCATGTAGGCGCATTCAAAATCCGCGGTGATCTGCGGCGAAACGGCGGTAAACAGCTGCGCCAAGCCAAAGGCCCAGGCGTCCTGCGAGAGGCCCTGCGCGGCGTCCGTATCGTCCGGACGGTAGGTGTGCGAGCAGTGGCAGTAGTGTTCCCGGGTGTCGAACAGGCGCTGCCTGTTGGCCTGTTCGATCATGCCCAGATATCCCTGCGTCATCTTCTCCATCAGGGCGTGCATCATCTCCGGGCGGTCCATCAGCTCGATGTAGCAGTTCTCCACGCCCATCCAGTAGGCGATGGTATCCCACGCGCCCAGGTGCATCACGAGGCCGGTAAAGCGCCAGCCGATAATACCGCGGAACACGTCGTCCGCCGTATCGGCGATTTCGGCCTGCTTCGCCTCGTCCAGCGTCAGCGTCGGCGTATGGATCTTTTCCAGATCCTCCGGCTCCCGAATTAGATTTTCCATGGACTGGGACGCGACGTCGCTTGTCTTGTCCATCAGAAGCCGCGTCACCTTGGCGTCCAGCCCCCAGCCGCTGTTGTGAACCGGGCGGGGCAGTTTGACATACGGATCCAATACCATGTCGGCGCGCATGTGATCCCATTTATACGTCTCCCGCAGCATCCACGTTTCGACGCGCTGCCAGTAGGGCTCCTCCACCTGGTTGTCCAGGCACCCGTCCACGTTCAGTTCGTTCCAGGGAAGCTGGTCGATCAGCGCCCGCGGGCGCTCGCTCTCCAGCATGTTGAAGCGCTCCCAGCCCGCCCGGCGCACGCTCTGCTCCGGCAGGCTGGCCGCCGCCGCGTAGCGCTGCGCCAGCTCGCGCAGCCGCGCTTTCTCCTTCTGTGTCAGCATCATATGCGTTTCACCCTTCCTGTTCTGAGTCCGATTCACTGGCCGTCAGCCGCGGTCTCCGGCTGATCCATCCTGTTCTCATAGCGGCATTTGCGCCGGTATTCCGTAAGCGTCAGCCCGTAATACTCCTTGAACTTCGCGGAAAAATACTGCGGCCGGCTGTAGCCGATGGCCTCGCAGATCTGCTCGTTGGTCATTTCGCCCTGGCTGAGCAGCCGGGCGGCATACTTCATGCGCACCTCCTGCAGGTAATCCACCAGCTTCTTGCCCGTTTCCTGATGAAACACGCGGCTCAGGTGTCCTGTACTGATGCTGAGCGCGTCGGCGATCGACTGCAACGACAGCTCGGAGGGCGGCATACTGTGAATGTGGTGAATGGCGTACTGCACAAGGCTGCGGTTGTTCTCGCTGCTCTCCCGCGAGAGGCAGGCGTTCAGCGCGCCGCTGTCCCGTTTGAGCCGGGCGGAGAACTCGTTGATGTCCTCGATGTGATAGTAAACGTTCATCAGATCGTCGCCATAAACGTCCTCAGGCGCGTTCTTCATGTCATAAGCCGATTTGCAGAGGAACGCGGCGGCCAGCAGCATGATGCTGCGCATAAGGCTCAGCGAGGGAACGCTTTCTTTCAGCTGGGAGACAAGGCTGTCGATGGCTTTGTCCACCTCCTCCACCGACTGGCGGCGGATGAGTCCGGTCAGGTTGTAGAGCTGCGCGATCAGCTGCGGCAGCGCGTCCTCGCTCTTCATGTGCACCACGCTGGGATCGAATACGCACACCACGCTCTTCTGGTCGAAATAGCGCGAGGACAGCGCCCGGCGCGCGCAGCGGAAGCTGGCGGGGATCATGTCGCCCGTGGCGGCCAGTATGCCCACCCCGAAGCTGATGCCGCCCGTCTCCTCCAGCTTTTCGCCGGCCTTCTGAAGGAGCGCCGGCACAGCCTTTTCGTCCTGCGCGTGGTTGATGAGATACACGCGCTCCTTCTCCCGGCTGTCGAATGCGGCGATCGTGAAGGAGGCGGCGGGAAAACTGTCCAGGATCAGCCGCTCCTGCTCCTCAGAGGGCCGGGCCGAAAGCAGCACCGCCTGAAAAAAGGGATGCGGGAAAGCGATATCCAGCTGGGGCATGGGCGCGGTATAAGTCGCCTCGCCGCTGACCAGGCAGTTGAGCCAGGCGCTGCGCAGCGCGGGCCGGCTCTGGATCAGGAAGCGCTCGCGCTCCTCGCGGTAGCGCGTCATGTCCTCCAGAGCGGTCTCGATCTGGGTGAAATTCTCGCTGGGCGAAGTAATCAGGCCGTTTTCACGCCCCGTCTCCGGAATATGGCGCATCAGGCGGCGCATGGGCCGCGCATAGTTGGTCATGAGCACCCACAGGACGCCGATCATGCCCGCGCACAGCAGCGCAACGCACAGCATGACCCACAGGGAAACGGCGCTGTCGTAATTGCGCAGCCAACCCCGATCCGGATGAGCCAGCACATATGTGAACCGGCCGGTCGAATCGCCGCTCTCCACCAGCAGAACCTGTTCGCCGTCCAGCAGATGAACGGCCTCCAGCGTGGAATCGGCCAGCGGCAGCTGGGCGCCGACCAGGGACGGATCCTGAGCGCTCCACACCACGCCCTCAAAATCCGTGAGGAAGACTCGGTCGCCCTCGTTCAGCGTGCGCAGGGATTTCTGAATCAGCTCATGCAGCTTTTCCTCCTGCACGGAGACGACGACCATGGGATTCGCGCCCGCCGGAAAGATGCCGGGGAACGGTCCCGCGTAGACGATATAGGGGATCTCCTCCCCGCTTTCCTCCATGACCCGGCGCATCCAGACGGAATCCTCCGGGTTCAGCTCGGACAGGAAAGCGTAATTGCTGGCCTGTACGGCGTATTTCTTGTCGGCGAGAAAGCGCACGCCCTCCGAACCGACCGTCATGGCCTGCCCCGGAAAATAGATGTCCACCCGGTTGGTCTGGGACGTGGCCGCGTTGACCTCGGCGCACCATCCGGCCAGCGCGCGAATCTCGCGGCTTTCAGCCGTCTGCCTGGCGCAGACGGACTGCATCGTCTCTGAAAAGCCTTCCTTCGCGGTCAGGCGGCGGACGGCTTCGCTGCGGATGGGCTCCATGACCTGTAGATCGGCGTTGTCGGCCAGAACCGTGATCTGCTCCCGCAGGGTAAAGCGGAGTTCCTGATTGAGTATGGAGCTGTAGACAAGCAGCAGCATCGCCACCAGCGTCACCGCGATGACGGAGAAAATAACGACGATCCACATGCTGACCAGGTTCACGCTTCTCCTGCCGCTCACAGCCCTTTTCCTCCATAGCCTTTTGTGTATCAATTATACGATACACCGGCTGATTTTTCAAGCGTCAGCTCAGGCGTCCTTCCTCCGCCGTGTCCGTCATCGTGAGGACGAGCTCGCCGCCGGCCATCATCTCTCGCGCGGAGAACGCCAGGGTATTCAGCCGCTCGCCGTTGAAGCGCGCCTCCCGCACGTATATGCCCCCGCCCTCTTTCTGGATCGTGAACGCATGGCCGTTCGCCAGCGCCAGGCGCGCGCTCCTCACGCGCGGCGAGCCGACGATCATCAGGTCCTGCCCGCTCACCGGGAACAGGCCCAGCGCGTTCCACAGATAGCAGGAGCACAGCCCGCCGCTGTCGTTGTTGCCCGGCACGCCGCCGCGTCCCGTAGTGAACATGTATGTAAGCCCGCCGTCGATCACCTCGCTCAGCCGGTCGTGCCGTCCGGCGAAGTGGTACACATAGGGCGATTCCATGTCCGTCTCATTGTTGAAGCCCTCGAAGCAGCAGGCGGCCTCATCCTCCGGATCAACGAAGCCAAAGAAGCGGTCGGCCAGCGCGGCGAAGCCCGCCTTTCCGCCCGCCAGCGCCATGCGCGAGGGCATGTCGTGCATCAGGCGGAAGGAATAGTTCCACTTCGTGCCCTCATAGAAGCGCTCGCCGTCCCTGAGCAGGCCGGTCTTTGCGTCGAACGCATCGACCCAGCGCGCAGCCACGCCTTCGAAACGCGCGGCGGCCTCCTTCTCCCCCAACTCCCTCGCCATCGCCGCGCAGGCGGCGCAGGCGTCCGTGATGTCGATGAGGAAAGCCTTGTGCTTCGCTTCGTCCGGATGCGCCGCGTACTCGTCGAAACGCCCGTGCTCGAAGGTGTCGGCCAGCATCAGTCGAAGCGCCCGCTCCGCGTCGAAATCGACGCCGCGATAGAAGGCGTCCACGATGGAATGCTCGGCCAGCATGCGCGCCTGCGTTGTGGTGATGCTCTCGTAATCGCCGCACATCATCAGCGTGTGCGGCATCTTCTTCGTGGCCTCGGCCACGTTCAGCATGGTATTGACGATCTTCCGCGCCATGTCGGCATAGAGCGTGTAGATGAGCGGCAGAGCCGTCTTGTACTGATCCCAGATGGTGGCGAATTCCAGAACAAACTCATTTCCGTCGTAGAGGAAGCTCTCGCCGCTGAAATCGCAGGGCTTCACGAGGGAGTGGTACAGGTTTGAATAGAAGATTTCATAATCCCTTTCCTCGTCG
>JAFZRB010000298.1 GCA_017620115.1 Clostridia bacterium
CCGCCCTTCACGTTGAAGCTGAAGCGGTTTGAGCGGTAGCCGCGCGCCTTGGCGTCCGGCGTGGCGGCGAACACGTCGCGGATGAGATCGAACACGCCGGTGTAGGTGGCTGGATTGGAGCGCGGCGTGCGGCCGATGGGCGACTGGTCGATGGCGATGATCTTGTCCAGCTGTTCAAGGCCCTCGATGCGGTCGTGGTCGCCCGCGCGCTCCTTGGAGCGGTTCAGCGCGTGAGAGAGCGCCTTGTACACGATCTCGTTGACCAGCGAGCTCTTGCCCGAGCCGGACACGCCCGTGACGCAGGTGACAACGCCCAGCGGGAAGCGCGCGTCGATGTTTTTGAGGTTGTGCGCCCGAGCGCCGCGTACGGTGATCCAGCCGGAGGGGCTGCGCCGCATCACGGGCATGGGCACCTTCTTCTTTCCCGAGAGGTATTGCCCGGTGATGGAGGCGGGGTCGGCCATGACCTCCGCGGGCGTGCCGCAGGACACGACCTCGCCGCCGTGGCTGCCCGCGCCGGGGCCGATGTCCACCAGATAGTCCGCGGACAGCATGGTCTCGGCGTCGTGCTCCACCACGATGAGCGTGTTGCCCTGGTCGCGCAGCTGCCGCAGCGTGGCGAGCAGCTTCTGGTTGTCGCGCTGGTGCAGGCCGATGGAGGGCTCGTCGAGGATATACAGAACGCCCGTGAGCGCCGAGCCGATCTGCGTGGCCAGCCGGATGCGCTGGGCCTCGCCGCCGGAGAGCGTGCCCGCGCTGCGGGAGAGCGTGAGGTAGTCGAGGCCCACGTCCACCAGAAAGCCCAGGCGGGCGTTGATCTCCTTCAGAATCTGCCGGGCGATGATCCGCTGCTTCTCGGTGAGCGTGAGGGACGCGAAGAAATCGCGGCTCTCGCGCACGCTCATTTCGCTGGCATCGGCGATGGATTTGCCGCCGACGGTCACGGCCAGCGATTCGCGCCTGAGGCGTCGGCCGCCGCAGTCCGGGCAGGGCGATTCGTTCATGTAGCTGCCCAGCTCGTCCTTCATCATGGTGGAGTTGGTCTCGCGGAAGCGGCGCTCGAGGTTGGGAATCACGCCCTCAAACGGCGCGGTGAAGGAGCTTGTGCCGCGCTCGCTCTTGTACTCGATCTTCATTTTCATGTTCTTCGTGCCGTACAGCACCACGTCCAGCGCCTCTTTCGGGAGCTCGCGCACGGGCGTGTTCAGCGAGAAGCCGTAGTGGCGGGCCAGCGCCTGGAGGTAGGTGTTGGCCATGCTGCCGCCCTCGTCGCTCGAGCGCCAGCCGGAGACGTTCAGCGCGCCCTGGTTGAAGGAGAGCGAGTCGTCCGGGATGACGTTCTTCGGGTCGACGCGCATCAGCGTTCCCAGGCCTGTGCAGGTGGGGCACGCGCCGAAGGGGTTGTTGAAGGAGAACATGCGCGGCGTGAGTTCCTCAATGGAGACGCCGCAGTCCGGGCAGGCGTAGTTCTGCGAGAACAGCATGTCCTCGCCGTCGACCACGCTCGCCACCACCAGCCCGCCGGAAAGCCGCATGGCGGTCTCGATGGAATCGGCGAGGCGCTGCTGGATGTCCGGCTTCACGATCAGGCGGTCGACGACCACCTCGATGGTGTGCTTCTTGTTCTTATCCAGCTCGGGGCGCTCGCTGATCTCGTAGACGCTGCCGTCGATGCGCGCGCGCACGAAGCCCTGCCGGCCCATGTCCTCGATGAGCTTCACGTATTCGCCCTTGCGCCCGCGCACCACGGGGGCCATGATCTGCAGCCTCGTGCGTTCGGGGAGCTTCATGATCTGGTCGATGATCTGATCGACGGTCTGCTGCTGGATCACGCGGCCGCACTGGGGGCAGTGGGGTGTGCCCACGCGCGCGTAGAGCAGGCGCAGGTAGTCGTGGATCTCGGTCACGGTGCCCACGGTGGAGCGCGGGTTATGCGACGTGGTCTTCTGGTCGATGGAGATGGCCGGGCTGAGCCCCTCGATGGCGTCCACGTCCGGCTTGTCCATCTGCCCCAGGAACTGCCGCGCGTAGGCCGACAGCGACTCCACATAGCGCCGCTGCCCTTCGGCGTACAGCGTGTCGAAGGCCAGCGAGCTCTTGCCGGAGCCGGAGAGCCCCGTCATGACGATGAGCTTGTTTCGCGGCAGCTCGAGGCTGATGTTTTTCAGGTTGTGGACGCGCGCGCCCCGAACGATGATTTTGTCGATGTTCATGAATACCTCGCTGAAAGAAATAGTCTGTGTATCGGATACTATTCTCCTGTAAAGTCCTTTTTCCAGGCGGTAGCCAAAAATCCATTGATAATTATCCGATATTTGGAAAAGTGTTTCTGATGTATCATGAAAACAAAGCTCCGCTGCGTTCCTCTATGATAAGTCAGGCAGAACAACGCCGCGTCTGGACGATATTCGTTCATAATACTCCGGGCAGCTTTCCACTGTTCATCCGTGCGCCTTCCCCTGTGGCTATAATAGACAACATCTTGTCCCCTGTCATAGTAATCGCAGATTTCGGTCGCATACGCATATTTACCGGCATCCTTTGAAGCCGATGGCTTTCCACTTTTCAGGCCGATGTCCGGGTCGAGGAAGACCAGCTCGGCAGAAGAACAGGCATTAAGTGCATCTCTGTGCCAGCGTTCCCTGGCTGCCGTACGGTCAAACCGCTCACTAGCAGGTTCCGCTGATGGCAGGGCTTTTGAATAAAACACGGCGTTTGAAATCATATGCGCCGCTTCAAAACTGTGAACATCCTGCTTCCCGCAGGCACAGCGTTCACGAAGACAGTCGTACAATATCGGGTCAAAGATGCGATCCTTCTCGTTATTCAGATAACTGCGTTTTTGTCCATCATGGGAAGATGGATCGTCTGGCGTAAGATACCAGTTGACGGCTATGTTTATGCCGTGATCAGCAAGAAATCGGAGAAGGCCGTATTTCCCATAATCACCTATATCACCGAAATACTGGTTTTTCATTGTCCCCTCCAGCGCGTGCTTTCCATTCCTCAATCTGTTTTTCCAGGTCCCCCGCGATCACCGGGCCGATGCCGCGCAGCTTCAAAAGATCTTCCCGCGACAGCCCGGCCAGCGCTTCCATGGTTTCGATACC
>JAFZRB010000299.1 GCA_017620115.1 Clostridia bacterium
CCTGTTTGGACTGGTTACGATGTACATGGCCGGTGAAAAGGCGCTGACGCCGGATAAGAACAGCGCGAAGACTGCGGCCGGGAAGTAAGGGGAAAAGGCCGGCATTGGAGCTGCGGCTCAGGAATGCTTTATGAATGCCGGCTTGTTTCATTGCCGGAAACATAATCAAATGATTATGGAATTTATAAGTAAAATGATGTTAAACAGGAGGACCAATGAACAAGTCGATTGAGTTTTTGGCGGCTGTGGACGGCGTCTGGAAAACGCCGGTTCCGGAATTCGTTATGGCAAGGGCGCGGAGAAGCCTGCTGGATTATCTGGCTGTGACCTGCGCAGGAGCGGAGTTTCAAAGAGATAAGCTCGGGAAGTACTGCGCGTTCGCGCAGCCCGAAGAAGGTAAATTCAGAGCCATTGGCATGGGAAAGGATCTGGCGCTGAAAGAGGCGGTGTTCCTGAACGGACTGAATGGCCACGCGCTGGATTTTGACGATGGTACAAACAGCGGCATTATCCATCTGGGCAGTCCCATTTTCAGCCTGCTGCTCCCGCTGTCGCAGCGGTATGGCATCGGTGTGGAGGACATGCTGAAGGCCGCCGTCGTGGGATACGAAGCGTCCTACACTATGGCGGTTTCCATTCAGCCCGGTCACAAGGCCATGGGCTATCACGCCACAGGCACCTGCGGGACACTGGGCGCGGCCATCGCGGCGAGCTATATGCTGGGATTCAGCGATGAGGAGCGGTTTCAGGCGTTTGCGTCCGCCTGCGTCGCGGCTTCCGGCATGCTGAAGGTGCTGGACGACGGAAGCGAATTGAAACCTTACAATGTAGCGAAAACCGCGCTGCTGGCCCTGACGGCGCTGCAGCTGGCGAAATCCGGCTTCAAGGGCCATGCGGATCCCCTGGGCGGCCGCGGTTTCCTGAAGATGATGACGGGCAAAGAGGACATAGAATTGAAACCTGTGCTGCTGAACGGCACCTACGCCATCATGAAGAGCTACACCAAGCCCTACGCGTCATGCCGTTACACGCATCCCGCCGTGGAAGCCGCCATTCACCTGAGAGAGCGGATAAAAGTGGAAGATGTGACCGGGATCGATATCAGGACCTATGACCTTGCGGTTTCCGGCCATGATCACACGGATATACCCGGCAGCTACAGCGCCAAGATGAGCATCCCCTATGCGACGGCGGCAGGATTGATCTATGGCAAGGCGGGACTGCAGGAGTTCAGCGAGGACGCCGTAAGGGGCGACGCTATCCTTGCCCTGACGAAGAAAATCAGGGTGGAAGCCGACGCGGAATTGAGTAAAGCTTTCCCCGGCATTCAGGCGGCGGTGGTCACCATCAGCACGAAAGACGACGAATATACGGATCGCGTGGACTTCCCCAAGGGCGAGCCGGAAAATCCGCTGACGGACGAAGAGTTCCGGATCCGCTACGATGGCCTGATGGCGTATGCAGGGGTGGATCCGGCTGTCAGTTCAGCCGTATTCGATACGGTTTATCGAGAAGGCGCGATGGCGGAAGAACTGGTGAATAAGCTATAAAGGGCGTTGTGATATGAAGAAGGTAAACCTGATTCTCGGCACGATGACGTTTGGAGAAAGCGTGTTCAGCCGCGATGTGGAGCGGTTTATTCACGCCTTTCTGGATGCCGGATATGTTGAGCTGGATACGGCGTATGTCTATAACGACGGCAACTGTGAACGCCTGCTGGGCGAGGTGCTGCCGAAGCTGAACCGTCCATTTAAGGTCGCCACCAAGGTGAATCCCAGGATCACCGGCAGACTGGACGCGGACGCAGCCTATATGCAGCTGAACGGCAGTCTGGAGCGGATGAAGCTGGACAGCGTGGACACGGTGTTCCTCCATTTTCCCGATCCCGCGACGCCCGTAGAGGGTGTGCTGGGGGCCATGGCTGATCTGCACGACCGGGGAAAGTTCAGGGAACTGGGCCTGTCCAATTTCCCGGCCTGGATGGTAGCGGATGTCTGGCATATCTGCGACAAACACGGATGGGTGAAGCCCACAGTCTACGAGGGCATGTACAACCCCCTGACGCGCTTTGCCGAGCGGGAGCTGAACGCCTGTTTGGATCATTTCGGCCTGCGGTTTTACGCCTACAACCCGCTGTGCGGCGGTTTGCTCACCGGACGCTATGAGAAGTATGAGGACGCGCCGTCGGACGGGCGTTTTACCCATCGGCCCGGCTATCAGAGCCGCTACTGGAAGAAGAGCTATTTTGACGCCGTGGAGCTGCTGAAGAGGCAGTGCGAGAAGCACGGCGTCACCACTGTGGAAGCGACCTATCGCTGGCTGATGAACCACTCCATGCTGCGAGGCGAGCGAGGAGACGCCGTCATCATCGGCGCGTCCAAGCTCAGTCATCTGCGGCAGAACCTGGACACGGCGAAAGCCGGCCCTTTGCCTGAAGACATTGTAGCGGTATTTGAACGGGCCTGGCGGATCACCAGGAGCGACAGCCCGGAGTATTTCACCTTATACAAGGGAAGCGTGGGAGGCGAGAAAAAGTAAATGCTTGACCAGGGAAAAGTGTTTGAGGCGCTGGCGGATAACGGCGTAACGTATTTCACCGGCGTGCCGGATTCCTACCTGAACGGGTTCTGCAACTACGCGCTGGCGCGTTGCGGGGATCGGAACGTGATCACAGCCAACGAGGGCAACGCGGTGGCGCTGGCAGCCGGGCATTACTTCGCCACCCGTGAAATTCCGCTGGTGTATATGCAGAATAGCGGGGAGGGAAACGCCGTCAACCCGCTGGCGTCGCTTGCGGACAGGAATGTGTACGCCGTGCCGATGCTGCTGCTCATAGGTTGGCGGGGGCAGGGCGATACCGAGCCAAACCATCCCCAGCATAAGCTGCAGGGAGAGATCACAGCGCCCATTCTGGACATCATGCGCATACCTTATACCGTCCTGACGGACGATAACGCGCATTTCGCCGGAACCGTTGAAAAGGCCGTAAAATACTGCGGGGAGACGAGAGGCGCGTATGCCCTTATCGCTCCGAAGGGCGTCATGGCCGACCCGGATAAGCCGAATAACGTGGACGCTCTCTATCCCATGAGCCGGGAAGAAGCCATCGAGGTCATTCTCGACCATATGCCCGCCGATACCATCTATGCCGCCACAACCGGAAGAGCGACGAGAGAGCTCTTCTTCCTGCGGGAAAAGCGGAACGAGACAAAGGCGCGCGATTTCCTGAATGTCGGTTCCATGGGCCATGCGTCCTCTGTGGCGCTGGGCATCGCGCTGGCGAAGCCGGATCGCCCCGTGGTGGCGCTGGACGGTGATTCCGCCGCCATAATGCACATGGGCGCCATGACCATGGCGAGCAAGGTGAAAGCGCCCAATTTTCTGCATGTGGTGCTCAACAACGGCGCGCATGAATCGGTGGGCGGCCAGCCGTCCGCGGGGCATCTCGTGGATTTTACCGGAATCGCCGAGGCCTGCGGGTATAGGACGATCGGTCACGCGGTGACGAGCAGAGAAGAGCTTGCCGCCGCCGTTGAGCGTTTGAAAGGTTGCGGGCAAGCCGCCTTCATCGACTGCCGCATCCATAAGGGGCTAAGCCGCAAGCTGCCGCCCATCGTCTTTGATCACCGGCAAGCCATCGATGCGCTGATCGCCGATTTGAATGGATAACGCGGCTCCGGTCGGATAAAGATGCGATAAAACTCCAATTCATACCGTTGCAGAAAGGAATAGGATGAAATGAACAGCATGGAAAAAACGAGAGAGTTTCTGAAGTCCGTTGGTCTCCCCGGCGGGGACGCCTATGACCTGCCGGCTTCTGAAAAACGGTTTAAGGACGGCGGTCAGTACCGCTTTGAAGTCCCCGGCATACAGGGGCCGAAGGTCATGCGGGCGCTTCTGGAGGCCATGGACGGTTACGGCCTGTATCTGCACCGCGTTACCCAAACGCAGGGTATCATGCGTCTGACAGACGAGGAGATCGGCAAAATGGTGGAGCTGGCGCACAAATGGGAGACCGACCTGATTCTGGCCATCGGCCCCCGCGCCACCACGGACACCTCCGCTTCCGTCCACACAGAAGAGGGCGTGCGCATGGGCTATCGCCTTCGCGGCCAGGAGCAGATCGTCCGCGCCATCGAGGATGTGAAGCGCGCCGCGCGGCTCGGCTGCCGCGGTTTCCTGGTCTACGACGAGGGCTGCCTCTGGATCCTGAACGAAATGCGCAAGGCCGGCGAGATACCGGCGGACAGCCATTTCAAGATTTCCGCTCACGCCGGCCATGGCAATCCCTGCTCGGCAAAGCTGCTGGAGAGCATCGGCGCGGATTCCATCAATCCCGTGCGCGATATACAGCTCCAGATGCTGGCGGCCATGCGTCAGGCGGTGGATTGCCCCATCGACATCCACACTGAGAATCCGGCCTCGACCGGCGGCTTCATCCGTCACTATGAAGTGCCGGAGATGATCCGCGTCGCCGCGCCCATCTACCTCAAGACCGGCGGCTCCGTGGCCGCTACCCATTCGTGGGACAGCACAGAGGACGACGCCCGCAAGCGCGCCAAGCAGTGCAGCCTCGTCAAGCGGATGATCGACGAGTACTATCCGGAAGCTGTGTGGAGCCCCAAGGGCAGCCTGATTTAACGGAAAGGAAGCAACCGACATGAGACATCATATGTATAACCCGGATTTCAAGTTCATCGTTGAGCCCGAACACTTCAACAAGTATACCGAGCGCGAGCTGCTGCAGTACTGCCTGGGCGCCACCATGTATATGCCGGGCTTCAAGGATTTCGCCCCGAAGATTCTGTCCAACGCCATGCCCGGCCTGACCAGCATGGTGCTGTGCTGCGAGGACGCCTGCCCTGAAGACAAGGTGCTGGAAGCGGAAGAGAACATCCATAAACTGCTGGACACCGTGACCGGCGCTGTGGAAGACGGGACGCTGGATGAGGATAAGGTGCCCCTGATCTTCGTGCGCATCCGAAATCTTGATCAGTTCAAGCACTTCGGAGAAGGCCTCACCAAGCATCAGGTGAGGAGCCTGTGCGGCATCAATTTCCCGAAGTTCAACGCGGAGAACGGCTATGAGTACTATGCCTATCTGAAGGATCTGAACGAGCGATTCGGTGAAATCATCTACGGCATGCCCATCATCGAGGATGCCGAAGTCGCCTATAAAGAGACCCGCATGTATGAGCTGACGGGCATCAAGCGCATTCTGGATAAGTATAAAAGGCTGGTGCTGCAGGTCCGCGTTGGCGCGACCGATTTCTCATCCGTATTTGGCGTGCGCCGCGGCGTAGGCTATTCCGTGTACGACATCATGACCGTTCGCGAGTGCCTGAGCGATATCCTGAACATGTTTGGCCGCAATAATGATTACGTTGTATCCGGCCCGGTCTGGGAGTATTTCCGCGCTCCCAAGGAGCTCATGTTCGAGGAGCTGCCGCACTACGGGATTCACGACTACCTGACACGGCATGAGTCCATCGTGAACAACGAGATCGACGGCCTGCTGCGCGAGGTCATTTTGGACAAGGCCAACGGCTTTGTGGGACGCACCGTCATTCATCCCACTCACGTGAAGTTCGTGAACGCCATGATGGCTGTGACCAGGGAAGAATACGACGACGCGTGCCAGATCCTGGGCGCCGGCGGCGGCGTGGTCAAGGGCTCCGGCGGCAACAAGATGAACGAGATCAAGCCTCACACCAACTGGGCGAAGAAGGTTTACAACCGCGCGCGTGCATATGGCGTCATCCGGGATGAGAGCGGCCATGTGAAGCTCTTCGCTGTGAACGAGCAGTAATACCCTTGCCTGGCTTCTCCCGTACCTGCTTATCTTCGTTTCTGCCAACATCAAGGCAGAGGAAGACGGATATTTGGGAGAAAACCGGGAAAGCGCTGAGGCTGAGACGAAAGGAAACAGATATGATTGAATTAACCACACCGATCAGCGAAGAGGCTGCGGCCAAACTGCAGGTAGGCGATACCGTTGAGATCAGCGGATACATACTGTGCGGCAGGGACGCGGTGCTGCCCAGAGTGCTGAAAATGATCGGGGATGGAACGGTGGGTGAGCTGGGCGTCGATCTGCGGGGTCAGGTCGTTTTCCACACCGCCGTCAGCGTCGCCGGGGTCGGGCCCACGAGCTCGAATAAGCTGGAGATCGAGAGCAGCATTGAACCGCTGAGCAGGGCTGGCGTCAAGCTCCATCTCGGCAAAGGCCAGCTGAAGAAGGAAACCATCGAGGCGCTGGAAAGATACAACGCGGTGTACGCGGTCATCCCCCCGGTCACGGCGCTGCTGGGCAGCAAAACCAGCGAAGCGCGCGTTGTGGCTTTCCCGGAACTGGGCATGGAAGCGCTGCATCTGATCAAGGTGGACAAATATCCCGCCATCATCGGCGCGGCGCACGGGAGGAGCATTTATGACTAAGACATACGAAGAAATCGTCGTTCTCGTGCGCGATACGCTGGTGGATGCCGGCAGCACGTTCCGGCCGGATAAGAAAGAGGCGTACAGGAAAGCGATCCGGGCCGAGCGCAGCGAGCGGGCAAAGTGGGTGCTGGAGCAGGTGCTTGCCAACGCGGAGGCCGCGGAGGAAAACCACAGCCCGCTGTGTGACGACACCGGCATTCCCCATCTGGTGCTGGAGGTGGGCGAAGACCGCGCGGTGACGGGCAGAATGCTGGACGCCATCCGGGAAGGCGTGGGGGAGGGACTGAGAAAGCTCCCCGGCCGGCCGATGGGCATTATGGGCGACGACAGCCATCGGATCGACCAGTCGGGCGGCCTGAATCCGGATCCGGCAGGGGTAGAACCCGCGCCGATCCTGCTGCGGCGGTGCGATGAGGATGTGATCCGGCTGCATATCATGATGTTCGGCGGCGGCCCCGCCATCCGGGCCAGGACCTATCGCGTGTTCCACAGGCACAACACGCAGGTCGTTCTGGATGAGATCGTGAACTGGGCGACCGAAAGCGTAGCCCAGCTTGGCTGCTCCCCCTGTACGCTGGGCGTCGGCGTCGGAAGATCACACTTTGAAGCCGCGGCTATGATGCTCCAGGCGCTCGTGGACGGGCGATACGACCGGCAGTCAGACATGGAGCGGGAGATTACCAGACGGGTCAACGAATCCAATATCGGCCCGTTGGGCCTTCGGGGCGACACCAGCGTGATCGCCACCTTCATGAAGGTCGGCCCCCAGCGGGCCAGCGGCGTGCGCATTGTCTGTGTCCGCCCCACATGCTGCTTCGAGCCGAGAATCGCGACGGTAGAACTGTAAGACAAAAGAACTGCAAGAAGAAACGGAACGAGAGAGGAGACTGAGGAACTATGACCCCTGCGGTAACTGCGTTAATCATTTTCATCATCTTTGTTGTGGTTTGCGTTTGGGATAAACTTCCCATGGCGACGACAGCCATCGCCGCGTGCGCGCTGATGGTCATTTGCGGCGCCAGCAATTTCAGCACGGCTTTCGGCCAGTACGCGGCGTCTTCGATGGTGCTGCTTCTGGGCATCATGGTGGTCGGCGCCGGCATGACCGAGAGCGGCGTGGCTCAGGCAATCGCCGGCATCGTGACCAGGTATTCCAGGAGCGACGAGCGCAAGATCATCGCCATTGCCTACATTATTTCCTACGCGCTGTCCGCGTTTATGGCCACGTCTTCCGTTCTGGCCATGTTTATGGCGATCCTGTTCGGCATGAACACGAAGGACGGCAAGATCAACCACCGCAACCTGATCATGCCCATTCTGGTTTCTTCGATCTTCGGCGGCATTTCCACGCTGGTCGGTTCCACCCAGCAGGTTTTTGCCAACGGCCTGATCGAGCCGCTGGGCTATCAGTTCAAGGTGTTTGATTTCCTGCCTACCGGCCTGATCCTTGGCGTGATTGGCTTCGTCTACTGCGTGTTCTTCGGTTACAGGCGCGGCAGGAAGATCTGGGGCGACCGGGAAGACGACGGAAGCGTTGAAATGGCGACCGTAGAAAACAAGCCGGTTGACAAGCGCAAGTTCTATACCATGATCGGCATCATGATCTTTATGGTCGTGGGCTTTGTGACTGAATTCATCTCCGCGGCCATGACCGCGACCGTTGCCGGCGTGCTGTGCATCATCACCGGCTGTGTGAGCCAGAAAAAGGCTATCACTTCCATCAACTGGAACGTGCTGGGCCGTTTGGGCGGCGTGTTGGGCCTGTCCAAGGTGCTGACTGCCGCCGGAACGATCGACCTGATGTCCGGCTGGGTGCAGAGCATTGTGGGCACAAGCATGTCCCCGTGGATTCTGTTCGCGGTCTGCGTGCTGCTGGCGCAGCTCCTGTCGATGGTTCTTTTCAACTCCACCGCCATACTTCTGGTGCTGTCCTTTGTGCTGACGCTGGCTGAGCCCATGGGGCTGAATCCCGTGGCGTTCGCGTTTGGCATTACGATGGGCGCCAGCGTCGTGTTCTCATCTCCTCTGGCCGGCACGTCCAACCAGATGACCATGGCCGCCGGATACAAGTTCAAAGACTTCATCCGCTACGGCCTGCCCATTGACATTGCCGGTTATCTTGTGCTGATCATCTTCGTGCCCATGTTCTTCCCATTGACGCTGGGATAAAGAGACTGACGCTGAGGCTCATTTTCATCAATTCTAAACCAGCCCCATGCCGGCATGACCGGCATGGGGCCTGGCGTAAAAACCGGGAGCCGCGCCTCGATGAAGCGCGCCGGGGATTCATCCCCTCACGAACTGATTGCGGTTTGCGTCGTAACGCCAGCCGGCTGCGGCGAGGCGCGCGGTCAGAGCCGCTTCGTCCTCGTCCAGCGAGGCGCACAGGTCGGAAAGGCTGCCATACTCGTCGCGCAGCTTCATGTTGACATAGCTCAGGAGAATGTTTGGATCGCCGGGCAGCATGCGCGTGACCTCCTTATACTTCATAATAAGTCTTCAGGTCGCGCAGCTTCGCGGGTCCGTTGCTCTTCGTCACCTCGACGGTGATGCGCGCCGTGCGCATGGTGGGGAAGGTGACGATGGCTTTGTGCCCAATCGTCGCGCCGCGATAGAGGCACAGCCGCTGACCGCAGTACGCGGGCAGGCTGGCGTAAACGGCGAATGCCTCGACCGCTTCGCCTTCCGAAAGGTCTTCCATGATGACCACCCGGTTTACCAGGGCGGGCTTGCCTGATCCGCCGCCGCGTTCAGGCGCAAAGCCGGGAATTTGAATTTGCCACGCGCTTTCAGACGTTTGTTCCATCGCGCCGAACGCCTGAATGGGGCTCCCATAGCGCGCCTTCAGCCGCTGTCCGAATTCCAGCAGCGCCTTCACATCCGGCTCAGGCAGCAGGCCATGGCGGTTCGGGCCGATATTGACCAGGAAATTCGCGCCGCGGCCTACGCTCATCTCGTATATGCCCATGAGCTCGTCGGGCGTCTTGATCGTGTCCTCGTTCAGCTCGCAGTCGAACCACGTGCTGCGCATCTTGAAGTCGCACTCCGCGGGCAGGAATTTTGTCGCTTCCAGCTTTTCCTTTTCCGTGGCCAGCTCGGAGAAATCCACCTGTGCCACGGTATACGGGTTCGGCATAGGCGCATAGCCGTCCTCGTTGCCAACCCAGCGGGTATTGGGATCCCACATGGAGAAAATGAGGATGTCCGGCTGCATGCCGCGAATCGCCTTCACGATGCGATCGCGGTCGTATTCGTGGTTTTCCGAGCCGCAGCCGTCGAACCACAGGTAGTCGATCTTCCCGTAGCCGGTGAGCAGTTCGCCGATCTGGTTGATGAAGTAGTCGTCGTACTCCTTGTCTTCCCTGAAGCTGATCCTGCCGCCCCATTGCGCGGGGGAGTAATACAGGCCGACTTTGAGACCGTACCTGCGGCAGGCGTCCACGAATTCGCGCACCACATCGCCTTTTCCGTTCTTCCAGGGCGTGTTCGCCACGGAGTAGTCGGTGTATTTCGAGGGCCAGTTGGCGAAGCCGTCGTGGTGCTTGCACACCAGTATGGCGTAGGTCGCCCCGGCTTCTTTCACGGTGCGGATCCATTGCCCGCAGTCCAGCTGGTCGGGATTGAATTCACTCGCCGGCATGGGGCGGTTGTCCCAGTCCTTATGACCGAGGAAGAAGCTGCGGATGCCGAAATGAAAAAACGCGCCGAATTCCCAGTCCATGAAGGCGAGCTGCCCGGCGGTGGGTCTGATTTTCGGATGATCTGCCATAAAAACACCTCACAATTCGCTTGATGAAACCGCCCCAGGCCCGGCAGAGCGCAGGGCATGGGGCGAATTTGTATGGTAATCTGCGGCGCGTCAGCGGCTGCCCTTATCGTAGGGAACGCCGCTCGCGCGCGGGGCCTGCGACTTGCGGCTGGTGAAGGCCAGCACGATCAGCGTCGCGATGTAGGGGATCATCTTATAGATGTCGCTGGGAATCGGTAGGTCCTTGAGCAACGGCAGGCCGGAATAGCTGGCCGCGATGGTCTTCATCAGGCCGAAGAAGAACGCCGCGAAGAGGATGCGCAGCGGTTTCCACTGGCCGAAGATCAGCACGGCGAGAGCCAGGAAGCCGTAGCCCGCGACCGTCGCGTTGAAGTTCGTCGAGGTGGGCACGACGAACACCAGGCCGCCCAGACCGGCCAGCGCGCCTGAGATCATCACGCCCGCGTAGCGGATCCTGTATACGTTGATGCCCACGCTGTCCGCCGCCTGCGGATGCTCGCCGCACGAGCGCAGGCGCAGGCCGAAGCGCGTTTTGTAGAGTACGAACGCCGCGACCGCCAGGATGATCAGGCCCAGATAGGTGGTGATGTAGGTGTTTTTGAACAGCAGGTCGCCCAGCACGGGTATTCTGCTCAACAGCGGCACCTCGCGGATGCGGAAGGTGTTGGTGAAGTTGATCTGCTGAACGCCGTTTTCCTGCAGCGTGCGCGCCATGTAGATGGCCACGGCCGGGGCGATCATGTTCAGCGCCGTGCCGGAGATGGTCTGGTCGGCGCGCATGTTGATGGCGGCGTAGGCGTGCAGCAGCGAGAACGCCAGGCCGCTCGCCGCCGCCACCAGGATGGCGAGGATGAGCAGCAGGTTGCCGCTCATGATGTCCTGCATGCGGTTGATGAAGAAGATGGAGCAGAACGCGCCCATGACCATGATGCCCTCGAGGGCGATGTTCACGACGCCGCTGCGCTCGGAGAACATGCCGCCCAGCGCCACGATCAGCAGCGGAATGGAGAACAGCAGCATCTGCTGGAACAGGAAATAAATCGTACTCATCGCTCATTCCCCTTTCCCTGCGCAGCCTTCGCTTCGCGGCGGCGGTTCACGGCCGCGATCACGTTTTTCACGATCAGGCTGAACGCGGCGAAGTAAATGATCGCGCCGATGATGATATCGATGATCTCAGGCATGTAGTTGAGCTTCTGCAGGTAGTAGCCGCCGCGCTCGATGTGCGCGATGAATATGCCCGAGAAAATGATGCCGATGGGGTTCGACAAGCCCAGCAGCGCCACGGGAATGCCGTTGAAGCCCTGCGGCGAGAGCACCTCGATGACGTCGATGTGCAGTCCGTCCGAGCGGGCCAGATACATGACCGCGCCGGCCGCGCCGCTCAGCATGCCCGCGATGACCATGCTCAGGAGCACGGAGCGCTTTTCGTTGATGCCGGCGTAGCGGCTGGCCTCGCGGTTGTAGCCGCACGCCTTGAGCTCGTAGCCGAAGGTGGTCTTGTTGAGCAGTACATAGATCACGACGGCCGCGATCACCGCGATGTAGAAGCCCACGTTCACGCTCGAGGGCCGCAGAAGATTGCCGAGCTTCTCATAGAACACCTTGTCCAGCCCGCCGAAGGGGAGGGCTGCGGTGGCGGGCACGTTCACGGTCTGGTTCTTCAGCTTGTCGTAGATGTTGCTGATCTTGATGAGGTAATTCACGCCGTACATGCCGATGTAGTTCATCATGATGCAGGCGATGACCTCGTTCACGCCCAGCAGCGACTTGAAAAAGCCGGGCACAGCGCCCCACAGGCCGCCCACGATGACCGCCGCAAGGATAGGCACGATCCAGTGCAGCGGGCCGGGCAGCCATTCGCAGTTGACCGCCGTCCAGATGGCGGCGAAGGCGCCGGTGATCAGCTGGCCGCTGGCGCCGATGTTGAACAGGCCCGTTTTGAAGGCGAAGCCGACCGACAGGCCGGTGAGGATGAGCGGCGTGGCGTAGTAAAGCGTCTGGCCGATGCCCTTCGAGCCGCCGTTGATGCCGCCCAGCAGGATGACCTTCAGGCCCTGCACGGCCTGCGCGGGATTGCTGATGAGCAGGATGATGAAGCCGAACAGCAGTCCCACGATGATGGCGATCAGCGAGGGCAGGACGCTCTGAACGACGCCGCCCAGGCCGGAACCTTTTGTCTTCTTCATCATGCCTTCCTCCTCTTTGAGCCGGCCATGTAGAGGCCCAGCTCCTGCACGGTAACGTCTTCCGGCCGCACGTCGGCCACGATCTCGCCTTCGAACATCACGAGGATGCGGTCGGACAGGTTCATGACCTCGTCCAGCTCCAGCGAGATGAGCAGCACGGCCTTGCCGCTGTCTCGGGCGTCGACCAGCTGCTTATGGATGTACTCGATGGCGCCCACGTCCAGGCCTCGCGTGGGCTGCACGGCGATGAGCACGTCCGGATTGATGGCGATCTCGCGCGCCACGATGGCCTTCTGCTGGTTGCCGCCGGACATGCTGCGCGCGATCGTGCGGCCGCCCTGGCCGGAACGGATGTCGAAGCGCTCGATCAGCTGATCGGTCACTTCGTTCATGCGCTGGAAATTGCGGAAGCCGTGATTCTGGAAGCCGGGCTTGTGGTAGGACTTGAGCACCATGTTTTCGGCCAGCGTGTAGTCAAGCACCAGGCCGTGGCGGTGGCGGTCCTCCGGGATATGGCCGAGTCCCATGTCGTTGCGCGCGCGGATGGAAGCGTGGGAGATATCCTGTCCCTTCATGAGGATCTGGCCCTTGTCCTGCTTCATGAGGCCGGTCAGCGTGTAAACCAGCTCGCTCTGGCCGTTGCCGTCGATGCCCGCGATGCACACGATCTCGCCCTTGCGCACGTCGAAGGAGACGTCGTTCACGACGTTTTTGCCGTGCGGACCGCGCATCGTGAGGCCCTTCACGGACAGCGCCACTTCGGTGGGATGGGCGGGATCCTTCTCCACGGCGAAATTCACCTTGCGCCCCACCATCATCTCAGACATCTCTTCCTTGCTGGTGGAGGCCACGTCGACCGTGCCGATATAGCGGCCCTTGCGCAGCACCGAGCAGCGGTCGGCGACCGCCTTGATCTCGTTCAGCTTGTGGGTGATGAACAGGATGCTTTTGCCCTCCGCGGTGAGCCCTTTCATGATCTTCATCAGCTCGTCGATCTCCTGCGGGGTGAGCACGGCGGTGGGCTCGTCGAAGATGAGGATCTCGTTGTCGCGATAGCGCATTTTCAGGATCTCGACGCGCTGCTGCATGCCCACGGTGATGTCCTCGATCTTCGCGTCGGGATCGACCTTGAGGTGATACCGTTCGGACAGCGCCACCACCTTTTTGCGCGCCTCATCCATGACGAGTCGGCCGCCTTTGACGGTCTCAGCGCCCAGGATGATGTTTTCCAGCACCGTGAAGTTGTGAACCAGCTTGAAATGCTGATGCACCATGCCGATGCCCAGGGCGTTCGCGTCGTTGGGGTCGTTGATCCTGACCTCTTTGCCGTCCTTGCGGATGGAGCCACCGTCCGGCTGATAGAGGCCGAACAGGATGCTCATCAGCGTGGATTTGCCCGCGCCATTTTCGCCGAGCAGCGCGTGTATCTCGCCGCGCCTCAGCTGGAGCGTGATATCGTCGTTGGCCCGGATGCCCGGGAAGTCCTTGACGATATGCAGCATTTCAATGACATAGTCCATGAATGCACGACCTTTCAAAATGGGCAGGCAGAGGTGTCTGCCTGCCCGTTAATGGGAAATGCGTTCAGATTAGTCAACCACGGTGACCTTCACGATCTCGGTGCCCAGCGCGTCGGCGGTGTCGGCGGTGGTGTTGTCCGGGATGGCGATCTCGCCGGCCGCCAGCTTGGCGTACAGCGCGTCATAGTCTTCCTGGGTGAAGCCTTCCAGCTTGTTGGATTCCATCGGCAGGGCCACGCCCTCGTTGGAGGCGTCCTTGACGGTGGTCACGCCGCCGGGGAAGCTGCCCTCGTAGTAGGCGGCGATGGTCTGATACACGGAAGCCTTCAGGCCCTTCATGGCGGAGGTGACGACGGTCTCAGACTCGGGGGACTGGTCGACGTCGACGCCGATCACGAACTTGCCCTCGGCAGCCTCGGCGGCCGCCATGACGGAGTTGCCGACCGCGCCGCCGCAGCCGAAGATGATCTCGACGCCGTCGTTGTACCAGGACGCGGCCAGGGCCTGCGCCTCGGGCGTGGCGTCGAAGCCGCCGGTGTAGTGGTAGTTCAGGGTGACTTCAGCCGCGCCGACTTCCTTGGCGGCGTCCTCAGCGCCCTGCACGAAGCCGTAGCCGTAGCGGATAACCGCGGGCACAGCCATGCCGCCCATGAAGCCCAGCTTGGTGCAGCCGGCCTTCACGGCCGCGTAACCGGCCAGATAACCGGCCTGCTGCTCGGCGTAGAGGATGGGGGCGACGTTCTCATTGGTGCGGTACTCGGCATAGTCGCCGCTGTGGGGCTCGCCGTCGATCAGGATGAACTTCACATCCGGATAGGCGTCCTGCGCGATGAAGATGGGCTCCTCGAACAGGAAGCCGGGGGTCACGACGATCTTGGCGCCGTTCTCAACGGCCAGGCCGATGGCGTCGAGGTAAGCGTCGGTCGTCTTCTCGGTGGGCTGATAGTACTTGTGCGAAATGCCCTTTTCCTCGGCGTACTGCACGAGGCCTTCCCAGGCGCCCTGGTTGAAGGACTTGTCGTCGATGGTGCCGATGTCGGTGACGAGCGCCAGCTCGAAGGTGTCGGCCAGAGCGACCGCGCTCATGCCCAGGACGAGCGCCAGCGCCAGAAGAACGGAAAGCAGCTTCTTCATGATGGAAAATCTCCCTTCTTAATTACCCTGCCGGTCATATTCCGACAGGTTTTTCACAAATATTATATCAGGTTTTTTGTGAATAGGGAATACCTCAGCGCATTTTTTACGTTTCAATCCGCATTCGCCGCGGCCGACAACTTTTTTTGAGATTCCGCGCATTATATAACATGAAATTTACAAATGTAGTTTATAATAATTCTGAACTACATTAGAGAGGGGGATTTCATTATGGGTAGCAAGGAAAAAGTATCTGGTCTCCTTAAGGAATTCAAGGAATTCGCGATGAAGGGCAACGTCATCGACATGGCCATCGGCGTTGTGATCGGCGCTGCGTTCGGTAAGGTTGTCACGGCCGTCATCGACATTTTCATTAATCCCATTCTGGAAGCGCTGCCCAAGGTCGAGGCCACCGGCGTGTCCAATCCGTGGGCGAGCGCCCTCGTCACCTTCATTGGCGTTGCCGTCGAGTTCTTGCTCACGGCGCTGGTTCTGTTCGCCATCATCAAGGTCGTGAACAAGTTCAAGAAAAAGGAAGAGCCCAAGCCGGCCGAGAAGCCGCGCCTGTGCCCGTACTGCAAGAGCGAGATTGCCAAGGACGCGACCCGCTGCCCGCACTGCACCAGCGTATTCGATCCCAAGGAAACCAAGTAATGATTTGGATAAAAGCGGCGGATTCGCAACCATCCGCCGCTTTTTTGCGTCAAAACGATTATCCCGGATTTATCGGTTTGCACGGGGGCCGATTGCTTTTCCCCCATTCCAAATTCCCCATTTTGTCTGGAGGTGAGCGGTATGCAGGACGCACACGCCGAGCGCGCGTTGATAGACCGGGCCGGACGGGGCGACCATTCCGCTTTTGAACAGCTATTATCCGCCCAGGAGGGCCGTATGTACGCCGTCGCGCTGCGCATGTGCGGCAACCGCGAGGACGCGCAGGACTGCATGCAGGAGGCCATGATCCGCATATACCGGGCAATTTCGACCTTCAAGGGCCAGTCCTCCTTCGCTACCTGGGTTTATCGCATCACCATGAACAGCTGCCTGGACGAGCTGCGCCGCCGCAAGGCGCGCACGTCGACCTCGCTGGACGCCATGCTCGAGAACGGCTTTTCACCCAGCGACGAATACGACACGCCCGAGCATTACTCGCTGCAGGCCGAACAGCGGCGCCTGCTGGAGCGGGCCATCGCCGGGCTTCCGGAGGATATGCGCGCCGCCATCGTGCTGCGCGACATCCAGGGCTGCAGCTACGATGAAATCGCCGAGGCGCTGGAAACCAACGTGGGCACCATCAAATCGCGCATCAGCCGGGGCCGCGAACGGCTGCGCAGCGTGCTTTCACAGCAGCCGGAACTTTTTGGCCGCCGCACGGTCTAAGGAAACAGCAGGAGGAAAATGAGAAATGGAAATGAATTGCAAAACCTTCCAGGCCAATCTGGATGCGTATATTGACTCCGAGCTGGATCGCAAGACGCGGCGCGCCATGGAGGAGCACGCGGCCGCCTGTTCCGAGTGCGGACTGCTGCTCAACCGGGCCATGGAGACCGTGACCCTGTGCGCCGAGCTCAACGAGGGGCTCACGGTTCCGCTCGAATGTCAGGCGGCGTGGCGCAGAGCCGTGCGGGAAGAGGCTGAAGCGAAGCAGCAGATGCGCGCGAAGCGCCGCTCCCACCGGGGCGTCTGGGTGCGCGCGCTGGCCGGGGTGGCCGCCGCGCTGGTGCTGTTCTTCGCCATCGCCCCGCAGCTCGATCTGGACGGTCTCCTCCCTTCAAGGAGCAGCTGGGACGGCGGCAGGAACCGCGGCTATGAATATGAGGCTTCCGACAGGGATTACGAAGTCTACAGCGACAGCGTGTCCCCGTCTTATATGGCCGCCGGTTCGACCATGATGGGCATGGGCGCTTCGGCTGTGAAGCTGGAGAGCGACGGTTCCATCCAGCAGACCACCACCGCTTCGACGGATGCCTCGAAGCAGAGCGGCGCGAACGTCGTCGTGCTCCGCAGCGCCACGCGCTCCATCACCACGAAGGAGTTCGACGCCGATACGCTGTATCTGGACGATCTGGTGAGCGAGTACAGCGCGTATTTTGAATCGCGCCGCGTGACCGGCAACGCCGAGGACGCCAGCCGCCTTCTGAAGGCGGTCATCCGCGTGCCGAGCGAATCGCTGGATAACTTCCTCACCGCGCTGGATGTGCTGGGCACCGTGACCGTGCGCGAGGAGTACGCCGAGGATATCACGGCCGACTACAACGACGTGGCGGCGCGCCTGCAGGTGCTGCGCAGCGAGCTCGATCAGCTCAACACCATGAATGAGCGCGCCAAGAGCGTGAGCGACCTGATCGAGATCAACGAGCGCGCCAACGAGGTCACAGCCGAGATCGAGGCCTATGAGAGCCGCCTGAGGGACTGGAACAGCCGCCGCAGCTATTCCGCCGTGACGCTGACCCTCACCGAAAAGGGCGAACAGGTCGATACCCCGAAGCTGACGCTTTCCGAGCGCATGAAAGAGGCCTTTGAGGATTCCATCGAGTGGCTGAAGGAGTTCGGCCAGGATCTGGCGGTGTTCGGCGCGGCGCTGCTGCCGCGGCTGGTCGTGTGGCTGCCGGTCGCCATCATCGTGATCGTGCTGCTGCGCGTGGCGTTTGGCCGCCGGAAGAAGAAAAAGTAACGGGCAAAGCGGCTTTTCCGGCTCGTTTCCCCCTGCGTTCGCCGGAGGGCCGCTTTCCTTTTACCCTTTTCGGGGAAAAACCGAAAACGCTTTCCCTCAATTCGCAGACAAGGAGATGACTTATCATGAAGAAACTGATCGTACTCGCGCTGGCGTTCTGCCTGCTGCTCTGTCCCGCCGCGCTGGCGGATTCCGAAATCACCGTGCAGGGCATGGGCACGGTTTGCACCGCGCCGGACATCGCCGTGATCACCGTGGGCGCTGAGGAGGTCGGCGAAGACGTCGCGGCCATTCAGAGCGCCGTCAACCAGCGCATCAACGCCGTCATAGAGGCGTGGACCAACGAGGGCGGCATCCCCAGGGAGAATATCCAGACGAACGACTACAGCATCTACCGCCGCTGGTACGACAACTATGGGAACCCCGTCAACGACTTCGTGGCCAGCTGCTCGCTGCGCGTCACCATCGACAATATCGACCTGGCCGGCGTCTTCGTGGATCAGGCCTTCAAAGCCGGCGCGAACACCCTGAACGATATTACATTCAGCATCGCAGACAGCAGCGAGCTGGCCGACAAGGCGCTGGCGCTGGCCGTCGCGGACGGCATGCACCGCGCGCAGATCATCGCGGAGGCCGCCGGCATAACGCTTCCCGCCGTGCCCACCCGTGTGAGCGAGGGCGGGGATGTGTATTACAGCGTGAATACGTCGCGCGCCATGGTTGAGAAGTTCGCCGGCAGTGCGGATGTGACGCAGCTCATGGCCGGCACGGTAGAAATCGTCGCGAACGTGACGGTGACATACGTGATCAAGGACTGATATCTCCCAGCGTAAAAGGCGGCCGCCCGGGCTTCGCGCCAGGCGGCCGCTTCTCTGTTTACCGCTGAGTGACTTTGACGTTATCGCCGTTCCATTCTATATCGACGATCCGGCCGTTTCGCGCGCGAAGGCCTTTTATATGGCCTTTCTTCCAGTCGGAGGGCAGGGCGGGCAGGGGCATGAGCGCGCCGTCCGGCGCGGTCTGCAAAAGCATCTCCGCGATGCCGGCGCACGCGCCGAAGTTGCCGTCGATCTGGAAGGGCGGATGGGCGTCGAACAGATTGAGGTAGGTGCCGCCGCCGTTTGAGTAGTTCATCCCGCCGCTGCGGGCCGTCCTGGAGGGATTGCGGCCGTCCACGGTGCGCAGCTGGTTGTCGATGAGGCGCAGCGCGTGGTCGCCGTCGCGCAGGCGCGCCCACTGGCAGATACGCCAGCCCATCGCCCAGCCGGTGCTCTCGTCGCCGCGGCGTTCGAGAGAGACGCGGCAGGCTTCCGCCAGCTCAGGCGTCGCATCCGGCGTGATCGAGCGGCCGGGATGCAGCCCGTACAGGTGGGAGATGTGGCGGTGGTGAACATCGACCTCCTCGAAGTTCTCGTTCCACTCCAGCAGTTCTCCCTCCCGGCCGACGCCGAAGGGCCTGAGCTTCGGGATGAGCGCCGCGATTTCCCCGGCCAGTTCGTCGTCCAGGGCCAGTATTCCCGCCGCTTGCCGACAGATGTCGAACACGTCCAGAATGATGGCCTGCGTCATCGTCGTGGTCTTGCTGACAGCCAGCCATTCGCCGTTCAGCAGGTAGCAGTTTTCCGGCGAGGTGGAAGGCGCAAAGATCAGCGCGCCGTTCTCGTCCTCCGCGAGCAGCGCCCGGTAAAACGCGGCCGCTTTCCGGATAACCGGCCAGGCGGTATCGCGCAGGAAGGCCTCGTCGCGCGTGTATTCATACTGCTCCCAGAGATGCCTCACGAACCAGCCGGAGGACATGGGCCAGAACGCGAACGACGCGCTGCCGGGCCGGTGAGCGCCAACGGGGGTGCTCATGCGCCAGATATCCGTGTTGTGATGCGACACGAAGCCGGGCGCGCCGTAGAATCGCCTCGCCGTGCGTTCGCCGCTCTCGCTGAGCTCCTCGATCAGGCGAACCAGCGGTTCGTGGCATTCGGGCAGGTTGACCATCAGCGTGGGCCAGTAGTTCATTTCTGTGTTGATGTTGATGGTGTAGTTGCAGTTCCACGGCGGCATGACGCTGTCGTTCCAGATGCCCTGCAGGTTTGTAGCCTGAGTGCCCTCGCGCGAGGCGGCGATGGTCAGATAGCGGCCGAAGTTGAAGTACAGCGCGTAGAGCGCCAGGTCGCTTTCGCCGTTCTCGTGGCGGTAGAGCCGCTCGTCGGTGGGCAGGTATTTCTCCTCGCCGCCGCCCAGGTCGAATTCCACGCGGTCGTACAGCGCGCTGTGATCGGCGATGTGCGCCGCCTTCAGCGCCGCGTAATCCTTCGCGGCGGCCGCGTCCAGTTCTTTCCGGCAGGGTTCAATGTACTCTTTGCCCTCGAGCACGGGGTGTTTGTTCCAGCCGTTGAAGGAGGTGCGCGCGTTGAACAGGATGGTGGCGCTGTCCGCGCCTTTCAGGCGAATGCCGCCGCCCTGGCGCTTCATGCTGCCGCCCTCGGCGAGGAGCCGCATTTCCGCATAATAGCCCATGCCCTTTTCGGCGTCCGTCTCGCCGTACACGATCTTGCCGCGCGGTTCCTGCGGGTCGCCGTAGTGCCAGACGTAGGTGGGGCAGTTGCCGCTGAACGACGCGGATTCGTCGGTGAGCGAAACCCGCGCGTCCAGCGCCGGGCTGAGGTTCGCCGTGAAACTCACCGCGCCGGCGCGATCGGCGGTGAGGCGCATGACCAGCGCCTGATCGGGCGCGCTCACGAACGTTTCGCGCGTGAAGCGTACGCCGTCCGCCTCGTATTCGACTTTGTGGACGCCCGTCGAAATATCCAGCGCGCGCCGGTAATTGGCGGCCTCTCCGACATGCTCCATCGTGAGGCTGATCTCGCCCAGCGCCAGGTACACCTGCGACCACAGCGCCTCGAAATGCTGTTCGATTTCCTTCTGCGCCTCTGCGTAGCGGCCCGCCAGAGCCAGTTCCCGCGCCTTATGATATGATTCCACAGCCTCCGGATTGTCGTGAAACATCGGATAGCCGCTCCATAGTGTATCCTCGTTCAGGCATACGCGCTCATGCTTTGCGCCGCCGTACACCATGGCGCCCAGCCGGCCGTTGCCCAGCGGCAGCGCTTCATTCCAGTTCACGGCGCCCTGCCGATACCAGATCAGGTTCGTTCCGCGATTCATCATTGCCTTCAGCCTCCCTTCATGCGCGACCATTATAGCATACGCGCGCGCTTTATTCAATCGATGCGCGCGGATTGCGCGCCGGGGAAAAACATGATATACTTATTGAAAGCGCCGCGGATGACGCCGCGGGGAGCGTGAGGGATGACAGAGCGATGGGGGAGAGAATATACTCCTATGATCCGGTGATCGGCAAAGGCTGCCGGGCGTTGGTTCTGGGCACGATGCCCAGCGTGAAATCGCTGGAGGAAGGGTTTTACTACGCCCATCCCCGCAACGCCTTCTGGCCGATGATGGCCGACATACTGGGCGAGCCGCGCCCGCGAACCGTCGGCGAGAAAAAGGCCATGCTGCTGCGGCACGGCATCGCTCTGTGGGATACCGTGCGCTCATGCGCGCGGGAAGGCTCGCTGGACGCAGCCATGCGGCAGGTTGAGCTGAATGATATCGGCGCGCTGCTCGCCGCGTATCCCGGCATTCGCCTGATCCTTCTCAACGGCGGGGAGGCATGGCGGCTTTTTCACAGGATCGATCCGGCGGCGTACGCCGGGCGGGAGGCGCTGCGCATGCCTTCCACGAGCCCGGCTTATACGCTCAGCTACGAGCGGAAACGCTCCGTCTGGCGCGACGCGCTGGCCGGCTTTATCAGCAGGGAGGAATGACAGATGCGCGCAACAGACATCATCATGAAAAAGCGGCTGGGCGGCGAGCTCAGCGCGGAGGAGATCCAGGCGTTTGTGCGCGGCGCGACGGACGGTTCCTTCGAGGACTATCAGCTCTCCGCGCTGCTCATGGCCATCTGCATGGCCGGCATGACCGACCGCGAGACGGTCGATCTCACGATGAGCATGGCGCGCTCCGGCGAGACGCTCGATCTCTCTTCCATTCCCGGCGCGAAGGTTGACAAGCATTCGACGGGCGGCGTGGGCGACACCACCACGCTCATCGTGGCCCCGCTGGCCGCGGCCTGCGGCGCGAAGGTGGCTAAGATGAGCGGCCGCGGACTGGGCTTTACCGGCGGCACGCTGGATAAGCTGGAATCCATCCCCGGCATGCGCGTCGACCTCTCCAGGGAACGGTTTATCGAACAGGTGAAGGCCATCGGCATCGCCGTGATCGGGCAGACGAGCGAGCTTGCGCCCGCCGACCGCACGCTCTACGCGCTGCGCGACGTGACGGCTACGGTCGATTCGCTGCCGCTGGTCACGTCGTCCATCCTGTCGAAGAAGATCGCGGCCGGATGCGACGCCGTCGTGCTGGACGTGAAGACCGGCTCCGGCGCGGTCATGCCCACCGCTGAAATGAGCGTGAAGCTGGCCGAGACCATGGTGCGCATCGGCTCGATGACCGGCCGCCGCTTCAGCGCGCTGGTGACCGATATGGATCAGCCGCTGGGCATGAACGTGGGCAACGCGCTGGAGGTGAGGGAGGCGATCGACGCGCTCTGCGGGCGCGCGGACGGCGCGCTGCTGGACGTTTCGCTGCAACTCGGCGCGCAGATGCTGCGCACGGCAGGTCTCGCGGACAGCGCGCGGGCGGCGACGGCCCGGCTGCGCGAAAAACTGGCAAATGGCGAAGGACTAAAAAAACTGGCTGAAATGATAGAGGCGCAGGGCGGCGATCCGCGCGTGGCGCAGGATCCCGACCGCCTGCCGAAAGCCGAAGCGCGGCTGTCCGTCGGCGCGCCGGAGGGCGGCTATATCGCCGCCATGAAGACCAGCGACATCGGCTATGCCGCGCAGGCGCTGGGCGCGGGCCGCGTGAGAAAGGGCGACCGCATCGATCCCGCCGTGGGGTTGGTGATGAAAAAGCGCGTGGGCGATCCCGTCGAAAAGGGCGAGATATGGTGCGAGCTGCACGTGAATCCCGCCTCCGACGTGGCGGCGGCCAGGCGGCTGCTCGAAGGCGCGCTGACCGTCTCGCCCCGGCCCGTCGCCGCGCCGGAGCTGGTGCACGCGGTGATCGAATAACAGCGGGAAAGGAGTCGTCCATATGGATACAACGTCTCTTAAACGCGCCTGGCTGGCAGAGGAAGCCGTGGCTCATATCCACGGCTGGGATTTTTCCCACCTTGACGGCCGATGTGAAGAAGGCGATCTGCCGTGGGACTACGCCTCCGTCATCCGCGAATACCTCGCGGACGGTATGCGCCTTCTGGACTGTGATACGGGTGGAGGCGAATTCCTGCTGAGCCTTGGGCATCCCCATGAGAAAACCGCGGCCACGGAGGGATATCCTCCGAACGTGGCGCTGTGCCGGGAAACGCTCGTGCCGCTGGGCGTCGATTTCCGGGAATGCTCCGACGCCTCGTCGATTCCCTTCCCGGACGCGTCGTTCGACATGGTGATCAACCGCCACGGCGATTTCGATCCGCGCGAGATTCACCGCCTGCTGAAACCCGGCGGGCTGTTCGTCACGCAGCAGGTGGGCTCGGAAAACGACCGGGATCTGGTCGAAATGGTGCTGCCCGGACTGCCCAGGCCCTTTTCAGACAACAACCTGTCCGCCCAGCGCCCCCGGTTCGAAGCGGCGGGCTTTGAGATCCTGCGCGCGGACGAGGCCTTCCGGCCTATCGTGTTTTACGACGTGGGCGGGTTCGTCTGGTTCGCGCGCATCATCGAATGGGAATTCCCCGGCTTTTCCGTGGAGGCGTGCTTCGACCGGCTGCTCGGCCTGCAGCGGCGCATCGAAGAAACGGGCAGAATCGAAGGAACGACGCACCGGTTCCTCATCGCGGCGAGAAAGCGGCCAGCTCTCAAAGCGCGCGCTCTATGAGCGCCATGCCGGCGAAGGACTTGCCGTTTTCGGTGGTTCCGCCGAGAAAGCATTCAAAAATTCCCGCGCCGGTTCCGGCGCAGAAGACGCCGGCCTCGTCAAACGCGGCCGCGTAGCGTCCGTCACCCGTCTTTGCGAGCGAACCGGGCTCCGCGTGCGCATACTGCGTGCGCAGGTTCAGGCAGCCCATTCCGAAGAGCAGCGAATCCTCGAGGGGCGTTCCGGGGCAGTCGAAAGAGACCGCATAGCGACCTCCGGAGCGCTGAACGGACACCGCGACGCGGCGGAAGTGTTCATCGGCAAAACGCGCCATGGCGGCTTGGGCGTCCGCGACGGCGGCGGCGTCGAAGAGAGGCGCGCGGCCGCTTCGCTCACGGTTGGCCCTTGAGAAGGATTCATGCCATCTGACCCGGAAGGCGCGCAGCGCGTCCTCGCATTCGGCGTGGAAAAACTCCGCTGTGTTGCCGAAATCGCGGAACGCCTGCCAGCCGTTGCGCTGCCAGCTCACGTCGCGGTTGGACGGCGACAGGTGGTTTTCCAGCGCCGCCGCCGGATCGTCCATGCGGTCGACGGCGTCGACCGTGCCGCACAGGGGATGAAGGGGAAGGTAAAGCTGCTGGCAGGGCCTCCCGAAGGCTGTCCAGGCGGTGATATCCTTCGCGTTTTCGGCGAATTCAATAATGGTGGATTCTATGGTCGAGCCGCGGCAGACGCGCGTGATCCCGGTGTTGTGGGGCGACGCGCCGGGCCCGAAGCGCACGTCGTCCGGCGTCCCCTCATAATGGCAGGAGAGCGCGTCGATCATATCGTATACCGTCAGGAGGCGGCTGGCGGCCGCGGCGAAGGGCAGGCGCGCCCGATCGAAGGTTTTGCCCGTTAGAAGGCGCAGCGCGTAATCCTGCCGCAGGGTGTTGACGGGATCGTTCATGTGATCGCGGCTCTGAAACGCCTCGTAGAAATCAAACGCTTCTTCCGACGTGGCCCAGCCCCTTTCGACGGCGTAAGCCGCCAGACCGGGTGAGAAGACGACTTCCTCGGCGTCGCGCCGGGAGCGCACAACGTAGTGATTCGGGATCGCAGCCACCGCGTCGTCCGGCACGCGCGCCATGAGATAACGGCGTCCGCGCATCAGCTGCACCACGAAGGCGTCCCGCTCATCCGCCAGTATGTAGAGCCGGCCGCCCGGCGCGTAGCCCCATGTTTCAGCCAGGGAGCAGACGAGTTCCGCGCCTTCCCGGGCGCTGCGGGCCCGTTCCGCGGCGATGCGCCGCACGTTGTACTCGATGCCGCCCTCGCGGAGCAATTCGGCGTCGGGTCCGTCCTCGCGGGAGCCGCAGCTGCTGTCGCTCACGACGCACACGCCGTTATCGTTGAGCATCAGATCGGAGTTCGACACCCCCCGTTTCGGGCCGACGACCTCCGCCCAGTAGAAGCCGAAGGTGTGGGGAGCCTGCGGAATGGAGGCGCGTCCTTCCTCGCAGGGCAGGCGCTCGGAAGGCGCGTGATCGCGGGGCGGGACATATCCGTGGCGCACGACGAAGCGGCCGCCGTCGTCCTCGTTGTGCCCCAGAATCACGCGGCCGGTCGCGGAGGCCTTTCGCCCGATAACGATGGTCATGCAGTTTGCGCTGTTTTCCGGCTGGAGCGGCATGAAATCACTGCCTTTCGTGGATGGCAAACGCCCTTTTCGGTCATTATAGCATATCCGGCGGGCGTTGTCACCGGGAGAATTTGAAGGCGGAAGGCCGTTGCGCCATGGCGAAGAATCGCGCGTACGGGAGAGTGAAAGACATGAAAACGCTGATAGAGCTCTATGATGAAAGACCCATCGAGAACGTGCTGGGCACGGAGGTTTTCCATCCGGAGGAGACGGTGCTCCTGTGCCCTCCGGACGTCGCCTCCAACAGCGCGCTGAAAAAGGCCATGGAGGATTATTTCAGGCATCGCGAATGCCCCGTAAAGCTCACCTTCGTGCCCGTCAGCATGCTGGACGCCGTGAAGATCGGGAAACAGCTTTCCCGGATCCTGGAAACGCGCGAGGACTGCGCCATCGACATTTCGGGCGGCACGGACGCCGCGCTGTTCGCTGCGGGAACCGTGTCAGGCGAAACGCCCGTCTATACCTACAGCCGCAAGAAAAACGCGTTCTTTGAAATCATGAACGCGCCGTTCGCCAGGGGCCTGCCCTGCACAGTCCGGCTTGACGCGGAATCCTGTTTTCTGATGGCGGGCGGCACGCTGCTGCAGGGGCGCGGAGACAACCGCGCGCTGAAAGCCATGCTGCCGGAAATAGACCGCCTTTTTTCGGTGTACGCGCGCTACAGGCGCGTGTGGAACCGGCAGATCAGCTACATCCAGCGGATATCCTCCTCCGAGCCGGGCGTTCTCGGGGCGGGCGGCGCTCTGACGGTGAAGGCGGACAACCGCGCGGTGACGGCTGACGGGGGGCTCTTCCGGGCGCTGGCAGAAGCCGGACTGATACGCGATTTCGACATGACGGACGACGCGCTGAGCTTCAGCTTTCCCAGCGAGACCGTTCGCTTCTGGCTGCGGGACGTGGGCTCCGTTCTGGAACTGCAGGTGTACCGCGCCTGCCTGGCCGCCGATTGCTTCGACGACGTGGTGCTCAGCGCGGTGGTCAACTGGGAGGGAGGCAGGGATCAGCGCAGCGGGGTGACGAACGAGATAGACGTGATGGCCGTGCGCGGCATTCAGCCGGTTTTCATCAGCTGCAAGACCTGCGAGATCCGCACCGAAGCGCTGAACGAGCTGGCCATTCTCCGCGACCGCTTTGGCGGTAAGGGTTCCCGCGCGATCATCGTGACCTCCGCGGCGGCCACCAGGAGCCGCACGCCGATGCGCCGCCGGGCCGCCGAGCTGGAAATCGAGGTGATCGAGTGGGGCGATCTGCAGCTCGACCGGCTGGTGCAAAGGCTCGGCATGAGGAAATAGCGAAGCGGCGGTCGAACAGGGGAGCAGGCCGGTTCCCCGCGCCCGCCGGGTTATGTACATTAAGTGTATGCGCCAATGCCCCAAACGCTTGCAATAATGGGCGAGAAGCGATATAATACTATATTATAAAATGTGTTGAGTATGCTCGGAGGCGTGTGTGATGGGTGGGCGTAGGCCGACAGGGCGCTTTTTTATCCTGCTTATGTTTGCCGTCGGGATAGCTCTGTTCGCCGTCATGAGCCTGTTCCGCCCCGGTGAGACGCGCTACGACGTGGTCAGAAACGGCACCAGCAGCGATACGCGCCGCGTTCAGGCCGTCATCATGCGCGACGAAAAGGTCGTCTCCATGGACAGCGGCAGCACCATCAACTATGTGGCGCAGGAAGGCGCGAAGCTGTCCGCGGGCGATGTCATCGCCTATATCTACTCGGCGGGTTACTCGACCAGTCAGCTGCAGGCGCTGGAAAAGGTGCGCTCGGATATCCGCGCGTATCACCTGTCCATCCTGGGCACGATCATCGACACGAAGCTCGACCGGCTGGAAGCCAACGTGCAGTATCTGGCGCTGCAGCTGAAATCGTTGGTCAACCGGCGTTCGTCCGGCAATCTGCTCAACCTGGAGGCGCAGCTCTCAGAGGCCATGGAGGCGCGGCAGACCTACCTGAGCCAGAACCAGCGCGAGGACGTGACGCTGACGACGCTCTATGAAACGGAGAGCAAACGGGAATCGCAGATCGTTTCCTGGCGCTCCGTGGAGACGGCGTCCTCGGACGGCGTGATCAGTTTTTACCTGGATGGTTACGAAGCCTTCCTCGCGCCGGACAACACGCCCAACATCACGCTGGATTCGCTGCGCGCCATCCTTCAGGGCAAGCAGGTCGGCGCGGATACCTCGCGCCTGACCACCACCATTTACCGCCTGGTGAACATGAGCCGGTGGTACGCGTACATCCTCACCGAGGACAGCGCCTTCAATCCGGTCACCAACCAGAGCTTCTGGTTCCAGATGGAGGGCTTCGAGGATGTCGTCTACAACGCGACGGTCGTATCCAGCGTGAAATCCGGCAGCACGGTGATGACGCTTTTGCAGTTTGACGACCCCATCGGCCCGCTGCTCAACCAGCGCGGCGGCAGCGCGACCATCAGCACCGAGATGAGCGGTTTGAAGGTGCCGGGCGGCGCTATTTTCCGCGACAACGGCCAGACCGGCGTTTACGTCTATAACGGCGCGGGCGACACGTTCATCCCCGTGATCGTGCTCTCCACGGATTCTGACGGCGTGCTCATCAGCACGGAGTATGAATCCGCGCTGTATGTGGGCAGCTACGTCAGAGTGCGGTGACAGGCCCCGCTTTCGATATATTAAGGAGGAGTCTTTCAATATGGCTCGCAAGCAAACCTCGGGAAGACTGAATCGCTTTCTCGATCTGATTGGACTGGTGGATTCCGAACGCGACGAAGCGGAACAGGAGTCTTCCACCAAGGCCGCGCGCACGGCGGCGGCCCGGCGCGCCGCCGCGGACGATTATGACGAGTTCGGCGATTTTGACGAACCGGCGCGTCCGCGCAGGACAAACGCCGTTTCCGCTCAGACCTCGCGCAGGAGCAGCCGCCTCAACGTGGAGAACGACGAGGACGAGTTTGGCGAATCGCAGGGCTGGACAAACGCCGCGCCGGGCTACTCCACCCGCGCGACGCGCTCGCGGACCGCGGCGGTTCAGCCGCGCGCGGGCGCCGCG
>JAFZRB010000300.1 GCA_017620115.1 Clostridia bacterium
GCGGGAGCGGGGCGCGACACGGGAGCCGGGCGCGGCGGCGCGACCACGGGCCGCGGCGCGGCCACCGTGCGATAGCGGCGATAGGTGGTCAGCGGAACCGTGCGGCGATAGGTCGGGCGGAACACCACAGGCGCGGGCTTCGCCCAGCGCTCGTAGCGGCTGATGCGGTTGCCGATGGTGATGCCGGTGAGCACCGCCGCCACGCTGGAGAGGAAGGAACCGCTGTTGTCGAACACGGATGTCGTGGCGTTGGTGGTCATGTCGACATAGCCGTTGGCGTTGTAGACGGCCACCTCCATGCCGTATTCGGACATGGCCTGAGCCACATACTGCGCCTGAACAGCCGTCAGGTCGATGGCCGTGGCCATGGGCACGTTGTTGATGATCTGCGTGGCCTCGGCATCGGTATAGCCGAGCAGGTCAGACAGGATATCCACCGCAACGCTCTTCGTGCAGGTGCCGCGCGACAGCAGAACCACCTGGTAATCCGAACGCACGTTCCCGGTCGTCACGACCGGCACGGCCTGGCCGCAGTTGGGACAGAAATTGACGCCGCTGGCCAGCAAAGCGCCGCAGTTGGTGCAATATGCCATAGAAACAACCTCCATTCAATCTTTGCTTATCATTCATTATATCACATAAAGCCCGATATGAACAGGGGGCAAATTCAGCGCGGGCCGATTTTCCCTCATCCGTGCACCACGGTGCCCAGCTTCTCGCCCGACGCCACGCGCAGGATGTTGTCGAGATCATCCATGGAGAACACGCGGATCTCGGGAACCTTCTGCTCCATGCACAGCATGAAGGCGGTCAGATCCATCACGCGCAGGCCGCGCTCGACGGCCTCCTGGTAGGTGATGTCGCGGATGAGCTTCGCGTCCGGGTTTTTGCGCGGGTCGGAATCGAACACGCCCTCGACGGTGGTACCCTTGAACACCGCGTCCGCGTTGAGCTCCGCCGCGCGCAGCGCCGCCGCCGTGTCGGTGGTGAAGAACGGGTTGCCGCTGCCGCCGGACAGCAGCACGATATACCCCTCCTCCATCAGCGAGAGCGCCGTATCGCGCGTATAGAGGCGGGCAAAACGGGTCATCTCCTGCGCCGTGAGCACGGCGGCCTTATGGCCCTGCCGCATGATGGCGTCCTGCACGGCCAGCGCGTTGATGATGGTGGCCAGCATGCCCATCTGGTCGGCGTTGACGGGGTTCATTTCGTCCGAGAAGCGGCCCCGCCAGATGTTGCCGCCGCCCATGACCACGCCCACCTGCACGCCCATGCCGTGCAGGTCTATGATGGCCTTCGCCGCGCGGTCCACGCGCGCCGCGTCGAAGCAACCCGATTTGTTCTCCGGGGCGAGCGTCTCGCCGCTGAGCTTCAGAATGATGCGATGATACATTGTCCTCTTCCTCTCTGTCCCTTTTTGTATACCGGAATAATTCATTTAATTATGATATGAAAAAGGAACTGCCTCCGGGGGAGACAGCTCCTTTGCCTTTGAATCACTTCGCCATGCCGGCGGTCTGAGCGGCCACTTCGGCGGCCAGGTCGTTGACCTTCTTCTCGAGGCCCTCGCCCATCTTGTAGCGGGTGAAGCGCACCACGTCGGCGCCGGGCGCCTTCTGCTGGATCATCTTCTGAACGGAGATGTCGCCGTCCTTCACGAAGGGCTGCTCCAGCACGCACACTTCCTGATAGAACTTGTTGATGCGGCCCTCGACCATCTTCTCGATGATCTTCTCGGGCTTGCCCTCGTTGCGGGCCTGGGCGACGAGGATTTCCTTCTCGTGCTCCAGATGCTCAGCCTTGACTTCGCTGCGGCGCACATACTCGGGAGCGACGGGAGACGCGGCCGCGATCTGCAGCGCCACATCGTGGGCCACTTCCTGCACGGCTTCGGTCGCTTCGGGGCAGGAAATCTCGACCATAACGCCAACCTTGCCGCCCATGTGGATGTAGGTATCCACGATGGAGCCCTTAGCCTGGTAGCGGGCGAAACGGCGCACGGTGATCTTCTCGCCGATGGTGGCGACCTTGGCGGTGATGAAGTCCGCGATGGTGCCGTTCTCATACTTGGTGGCGAGCAGCGCGTCGACGTCGGCGGGATCCTCGGCGATGATCTGCTTGGCGATCTCGGTCACGAGGTTCTTGAACTCGTCGGTCTTGGCGACGAAGTCGGTCTCGCAGTTGACCTCGACCAGCGCGGCGGTATTGCACTTGCTGCAATGATACGCGCCGACCAGGCCTTCGCTGGCCAGACGGCTGGCCTTCTTCGCGGCGGACGCCAGGCCCTTCTCGCGGAGATAGTCGACGGCCTTTTCCATATCGCCGTCGGTGGCTTTCAGCGCCTTTTTGCAATCCATCATGCCGGCGCCCGTGGATTCGCGCAGCTCTTTAACCATTTGAGCGGTAATTTCCATTTTCAATCAACCTCCTGCAACGTAGTAATGATTATGTCTTATTCGGCGGCTTCCTCGGCGGGCGCTTCTTCAGCGGCGTCGCCGGTCTGCTCGCCCTGACGGCCTTCCAGCACGGCGTCGGCCATACGGCCGGCGATCAGTTTGACAGCGCGGATGGCGTCGTCGTTGCCGGGGATGACGTAGTCGATCTCGTCGGGATCGCAGTTGGTATCGACGATACCCACGATCGGGATGCCCAGGCGGCGGGCTTCGGTCACGGCGATGTGCTCCTTGCGCGGGTCGACGACGAACAGCGCGCCGGGGAGCTTCTTCATTTCGCGGATGCCGCCGAGGTTCTTTTCGAGCTTTTCGCGCTCAGCCTGCAGCTTGATGACTTCCTGCTTGGGCAGCACGTCGAACTGGCCGTCCTGCTCCATCTTGTCGATGGCGTTCAGGCGGTCGATCCGGCTGCGGATGGTGCGGAAGTTGGTCAGCATGCCGCCCAGCCAGCGGTTGTTGACGAAGAACATGTTGCAGCGCTTCGCTTCGGACTCGATGGAC
>JAFZRB010000301.1 GCA_017620115.1 Clostridia bacterium
CATATGCGGCAGCTATTTCGACGTTGATTTCGGAAAATCCGCGTTCGACGCGGCGATTTCCTTTCAGACCATGCACCACTTTACGGCGGAGAAGAAGCGCGGCCTGTACGAGCGCGTGAGGGAGGCGCTGAAACCGGGCGGCGTATACATAGAATGCGACTACATGATCGAGGACGACGCCGAGGAGGCGCTCTATTTCGCGGAGCTGGACAGGATGCGCCGCGAGCAGGGGCTTTCGCCGGACACGTTCGTGCACTACGACACGCCCCTCACCGTCGCGCACCAGACAGCGCTGTTAAAAGAGGCTGGATTTACATCCGTCGAAAAGAAGCTGCGCGTGGAAAACACGACGATCCTCGTGGCGAAGAGATGAACAAACAGTCTGTTTTCATAAGGCCGCGGCCCGAACGGGAGCCGCGGCCTTCGCCTGTCCCTGGCTTCCAGGCATTTCCATTGACGCGGCCTCTTCCCTGGGTTTACAATAATCGCGAAATATATTTCAAATTCATTACAAAGGAGCTGTCCATCGTGAAAAACAAACGCGTTATAGCCCTCGCGCTCGCGCTGTCGCTGAGCGTGTTCTCCATGCCCGCGCAGGCGTCAAAGCCTGCCTGCCGGCCCACATCCCAGTTTGGAAGCTGGGCCTGCGGTTCAACGGCCAATCAGGTTCCCGCGCAGAACCGGAGCGCCGCCCAGTCCATCATCGCGGACCGGAACGATGCGGCCGCCCAGCTCGTCGCCGAGACCAACGCAGAACGCGCCAGATACGGCCTGAAGCCGCTGGCCGTCGACGCCGATCTCACCGCCGCCGCGCGGATCCGCGTCCGCGAGATCGCGCAGGCGTTCAGCCACACACGTCCGGACGGCCGCAGCTGCTTCACCGTGTCCTCCAAGGCGTTCGGCGAGAACATCGCCCGCGGCCACAATTCCGTAAACCGCGTGATGGCCGCCTGGATGACCTCCGAAGGCCACCGCGCCAACATACTGAGGGCCTCCTACGGCAGCATCGGCGCGGCCTGCATTCAGGTCGACGGCATCTGGTACTGGGCGCAGCTGTTCGGCCGCTGACCCGCGGCGCCCGTGACGAATTGCAATTCACCGCAAAAGGAACGCGAGCGCTGGGCCCGCGTTCCTTTTCAGGCATTTGGAATTCCCTTTTTTTATTTCACCGCGATGGCTTCGATTTCCACAAGCCCGCCTTTCGGCAGCTTCGCCACCTCAACAGCGGAACGCGCGGGGCAGCCGCCCTCGCCGAAGAACTCGGCGTATACCTTATTCATGGCGGCGAAATCGTTCATGTCCTTCAGGAAAACGGTGGTCTTGACGACCCTGTCCATGCCCGTGCCGGCCTCTTCCAGCACGGCCCTGATGTTGGCGAGCGACTGGCGCGTCTGCGCCTCGACGCCGCCGGGCGCGAAGTCGCCGGTGGCCGGGTCGAGGCCCAGCTGGCCGGAGGTGAACACCAGGCCGTCTATGGCGATGCCCTGAGAATACGGTCCGATGGCGGCGGGGGCTTTCTTCGTGGCAACGATGTTTTTCATCTGCGATCAACTCCTTTCGCCGTTATTGTACTACAGCGCTGGCGCGCTGTCAAATGCCATCCTCCACGGACACGCCGGGATACGCCACGGTCAGCGTCCTCGCCGCCAGGATGCCCGCCTGGCCGGAGGGCAGATATAGCGCAGCCTCGCCTTTGCCGTCTTTCAGGCAGATCGCCTCGCGCAGAACCGATTCGCGCGCGGGCTCATCCCATATCTTTTCGGTCGCGTGCATTTCCAGCAGCGCCCACGCCGCATCGGGCTGAATCCTTTCGACAAGGCTTTCCCGCGTCAGGTCGATTTCGCGCGATGCGATAAGGTTGTTGTCCGCGTCCATTTCTATCAGCTTCGCGCTGTCCACGCGGGGCTTCACTTCGGCTCTCACCGTATAGGAGCGCGACTGCCTCACGGTCTTGCCATCCGCGCCGGTTTGAGTCGCTTCCGTCGAAATTGTCTCCGAGAAGCCGTCGAGATATCCCATCATGCCGTTGTCCGGCGCGGCGTAGAGCACGCCGTCCGGCCGCCTGTACACCGGGTAGATATCCAGGCACGCCTCCTCGCCGATGACCGCCGCGTCCAGGGGCAGAACGGCGCTGACCTCGACGCTCTCGCCCTCGTCGGTCACGGAAATGGCCTGATGCACCGCGCTGAATACCGGCCCGGCGGCGACGCCCACGGAGCGCCCGCCCAGCTCGTCCAGCTGATCCTCCCACAGCATGCACATTGCCCGCTCCTCATCGGTCACGATGTGCATGCTGCTTACGCCCAGCCCCTCCGGCGGCGTAAACTCGCTGCCGGACAGCTGCGACGCGTGCGCCTGCAGGTAGTCCATCACGGCCTGTTCGTCGTAATCGAAGAAGTCGTCTTCCTGCCAGCCGTCCGGCTGCAGCCGCACATAAACGCCAACCAGCTCATCCTGCCCCGCGAAATCGTCGATCCGCGCCAGCACGCAGCCAGCCATCAGCGCCGCGCACACCAGCATCGCGAGCAGCGCCGCCCATTTCTTCATACCCTTCATTCCTCATCATCCTCCTCGAGATGTCCGTCGAAACCCAGCAGGTCGCCCGGCTGGCAGTTCAGGAAATAACAGATGCGGTTGAGCGTGCCCAGTCTCAGTCCCTTGGCCTTGCCGCTGCGCAGAACGCTCATGTTCGCCTCGGTGATGCCCACCTTTTCGCACAGCTGCTTGCTCGTCATGCCGCGCGCTTTCAGCATTTCTTCCAGTCTTATCTCAATCGCCATAACCGCCCACCTCAAATGAACTGGTCGTTCTCGGCACGCACGCGAATACCCTCGCGGATAAAGCGGGAAAGCAGCAGCGCGCAAAGCGAAATGATGAGATCGCCGAAGGAGATATTCACGGACATGTCCATGTTCGTGAGCCGCGCGCCCAGCAGGAGCGCGAGGAAGCAGCGCGTCAGCGTTACGATAATGCCGCCCGCGAGCATCCGCCGCGCCCACAGCGCCATCGTGTCAGCGAGACGGGCGTTCTCATCCCGCAGCCAGCCGCGCTCCAGGCCGGAGAGCAGCGCCATCGCCGACTCGCACACCATGACGAGCAGCCCAAGCTCCACAAACGCGCCCAGCGCGTCGGCGACGCCGTAGGCCAGGTCGGCCCCTTCCGCCGCGAACAGCGCCGGCACCCGGAG
>JAFZRB010000302.1 GCA_017620115.1 Clostridia bacterium
GATCAGCGAAACCTGCAGTCCCGCGTGACGCAGATTTTCCGCCATCTCCAGGCCGATAAAGCCACCGCCGATCACCGCCGCGGTTTTAAGCGTCCCGCTCTGCACCATGGCGCGGATCTCGTCCGTATCGGGAATGGTCCACAGCGTGCGGATTTTGGGATTGTCAATGCCCGGAATGCGCGGCCGCAGCGGCGAGGAGCCGGTCGCGATCACCAGGTCGTCGTAGGGCTGCTCGTATGTTTCGCCGGTCTGCACATTGCGAACGGTTACGGTCTTCTCCTCCCGGTGAATGGCCGTGACTTCGTTCTGTGTACGCACCTCGATGCGGAAGCGTTCCCACATGCGCTCCGGCGTCATCAGGAGCAGCGCGCTGCGATTGCGGATCACATCGCCCACATGGTACGGCAGGCCGCAGTTCGCATAGGAGATGTAGTCGCCGCGCTCCAGGATCACGATCTCGCGATCCGCATCCAGCCTGCGAAGCCGCGCTGCGCAGCTCGCCCCGCCGGCGACGCCGCCGATGATGATGGTTTTTCTCTGTCCGTTCATGGGAAACCTCCTCACTTCACCCAGTCTTCCAGCACATTCAGCGGCTTGACGCCGACGGCTGTCTTTTCGATCCGGCCGCCGCGATAGAGAATCAGCGACGGGATACTCATGACGCCGTGACGCGAAGCGAGCTCCGGTTCATTGTCCACATTGACTTTCCCGACCTTCACTTCCGGATGAAGCGCCGCGAACTGCTCCAGAATCGGGCCGAACATCCGGCACGGCCCGCACCAGCTTGCCCAAAAGTCCAGGAGCACGGGTTCATTGGACCGTAAGACCTCAGCTGCGAAATTATCTTTTGTAATCGTTAGCATTTTCATGTCCTCCTTCAATGATCTGCTGAAAGTATAGCAGTGTCTCGGAGGATGTTCTGTGACTAAGTCACAGTCTGGCTCCTGACAAAGCCCTGCATTTCACACGGGATGCAGGGCTTGTCAGGAGCCTGAATCCCCAGCCGATATGGCGAGGGATTATTGTCGCCGCCGTCATAAGACGCATTCAGGGAACTGATTTCCGAATACAGTTCATCTTTACGTCCCCATTCAATGCGCTTTTGGGCCGGCTATTGGGCATAATAGATCTGCGCCAGGCCGCCATGGGAGGTTTCGCGGTACTTCTCGTCCATGTCCTTGCCGGTGCGGTACATGGTGGCGACGACCTCGTCGAATGAGATCTTGCGGGTCGAGAACAGGAACCGGGACAGATTCACCGCGCTGATGGCCCTCATGGCGGCGACGGCGTTGCGCTCGATGCAGGGAATCTGCACCAAACCCTTCACCGGGTCGCAGGTCAGGCCCAGGTTGTGCTCCATGGCGATTTCCGCGGCGTATTCGATCTGGTCAATGTTCATTCCGTACAGCGAGGCCAGCGCCGCAGCGGTCATGGAGCAGGCGCTGCCGATCTCAGCCTGGCAGCCGCACTCCGCGCCGGAAATGGAGGCGTTGGTGCGGATGACGTTGCCGATCAGCGCCGCCACCGCCAGCGCGTCCAATATCTCCTCCTCCGGGAAACCCCGCTCGCGCTCCATATAGTACATCACGGAGGGCAGCACGCCGCAGCTGCCGCACGTTGGCGCGGTGACGACGATATTCTCGTCGGCGTTTTCTTCGCTCACGGCAGAGGCGGAGGCGGCGATTACCCGATTCATCGTCACGTCGGCGCTCTCGTTGTAGCAGCGCTTTTCATACAGCAGCTTCGCCTTCCTCGCGACGCCCAGCCCGCCGGGGAGGATGCCCTCCGCCCGGAGCCCGCGCTGAATGGAATCCTTCATGGCCGCCCACACGGTTTTCAGGCTCTCCCGCAGAGAGGGATCCTCCATGCGGCCGATGAATTGCGCGAGGTTCATGCTGCGCTGCCTGCATAAGTGCAGAATCTCCGTAAAGTTTTTCTGGGGATAGACCTCGATCTCCTCATCCGAATCCTCGCCTTCAATGCGGATGGAACCGCCGCCGATGGAGAAGATGCGGTTAACGCCGATCCGTTCCCCATCCTTGAAGGCCTCAAACAGCATGGTGTTCGGGTGGGGCAGATCCGTCAGTTCGCGGTTGAACACCACTTCGGCCCCCGGCAGCCCGGTCTTGATGGCCCTGCCGGTGCCGTGCCCTTCGCCGGTAAAGGCCAGCGAGCCGTACAGCGTCACCCGGAAGCGGTCCGCCCCGGGATGGCGCGCGCCGAAGAGCTGCGCGGCGCGGAAGGGGCCGACGGTATGGGACGACGACGGCCCGTTGCCGATCTTGTAGACGCTCTTGATGGTTTTCATGGCGACTCCTCCTTACAGCGGCAGTTTCCTGCCCTGCTTCTTCCACTCGTGGAACTCCGCTGTAGCCGTGAACAGCACGTCGCCGGAGGAGTTGAGGGCGGTCTCAAGGGAATCCTGGATCACGCTGATGATAAAGCCAACGCCCACCAGCTGCATGGCGATGTCATTGGAGATGCCGAATAACGAACAGCCCAACGGCACCAGCATCAGCGAGCCGCCGGCCACGCCGGAGGTGCCGCACGCGGAGAAGGTGGCTACGATGCTCAGGAAGATGGCCATGGGAATGGTTACGGGCACGCCGGTTGTGAAGGCCGCCACCAGCGAGAAGATCGTGATCGTTACCGCCGCGCCGTCCATGTTGATGGTGGAGCCCAGGGGGATGGACACGGAATACAGATCCTCGTCCAATCCCAAATCCTTGCACAGTTCCATGTTCACGGGGATGTTCGCGGCGGAGCTCCTGGTGAAGAAGGCCGTGACGCCGCTCTGCCGCAGGCAGCGGAACACCAGCGGAAAGGGATTGTGGCGCAGCGCCAGACCCACGATCAACGGGTTCACCACCAGCGAGGTAAACAGCATCGTGCCCACAAGCAGGGCGACCAGCCGGCCGTAGGTAACGAATATCTCCGAGCCGCTGGTGGCGATCGCGGTGTACATGAGGCCCAGTATGCCGAAGGGCGCGCAGGTGATCACCCAGCGCACCACTGTGGAAACGGCGTCTGCCAGGTTTTCCATCATCTGCTTGGTGGCAGGCGCGGCCAGCTTCAGCGCGATGCCGAATATCACGGCCCAGAACAGGATACCGATGTAATTCGCGCTGGCGAGGGCGTCCACCGGGTTGGCGATGATGCTCTTGAGCAGGTTCATCACCACCTCCGCCATGCCCTGCGGCGCGGCGGAGGCGTCCACAGCGTCCAGTCCGGTCAGCGGAATCTTTACCGGGAACATGAAGCTGGAGAACACCGATACGACAGCCGCGCACAGCGTGCTGAACAGGTAGAGTATGATGACCGTTCGGAACTTCGCCATGTTGCCGCCTTTGGAGTTCGCCAGCGACGAAGCCACCAGCACGAACACGAGTATCGGGGCGATGGCCTTCAGCGCGCCGACGAACAGCTCGCCCGGCACGCCGATCCACGTCGCCCTTGGCGCGACGAAGCCGAGCACAGCTCCGATGACCAGGCCGATCAGGATGCGCACGATCAGGCTCAAAGAGTTCCACTTCCTGACAAGACTCATATTTTCTCCTCCTAACTGAAAACTGTGTTATGATTATAACACGAATTCTATGTTTTGGCAAGGCGTCGCGACCATCAACCAGGGCGGTCTCTTACGAGAAAACCCGATTATTGACTATAGCGCAAATCCTGAATTCAGCATTTATGGTATGATTCAGGAACATTTCCCGCCCCGTTTCGTCATATGCTGTGGAACCGGTTCATGACGATTATTGCCAGAAGACCAAACAAAGAGGTGAGAAACATGAAGAAACTGCTGTCCGTTTTTCTGGCCGCCGCGCTGCTGCTGTGCTCTTTGCCTACCGCGCTCGCTGAGCGCATCTGGCAGAAGGGGGACACGGGGGAAGAAGTAGAGCGCATCCAGACGCGGCTGATCGAGCTTAAATACC
>JAFZRB010000303.1 GCA_017620115.1 Clostridia bacterium
ATCATCGAAAGGCTCGTCGAACCGGTTCCTGACGAAGCCATGCTGGCGGCGCACCCCGAGCATCGCGACCTTTTGCACAAGCCGGATTTCCTGCTGGTGAGGGCGAGGAAAGCCGGGGGATACGCAGGCGGCGGGCATCTATAACACACGGGAGAACAGACATGGAAGACATTAAGCAGTTCACCGATTATTTCGGCTTCGACCTGGGCGACGGCGAGAGCGCCGTGGCCTGGATGCGCGCGGGCAAAAAGACCGAGCCCCAGCTGATCGAGCTGCGCGGGCGCAAGAGCGTGATCACCGCATTGGCATCGCATCCCGAAAAGGGGCTGTTCATCGGCGAGGAGGCCTGCCACCTCTCCGGCGCGGACTGGCTGCAGGTGCGCTTCAAGAGTCGCTATTTGAAGGATCCCGCCGCCTCGGGCAGCCTGGTGATGATGTTCGCGCGGGAGGTGCTGAGCACGCTGGTGGCCGACGGGCGCATGGACAGCCCGGAGACGGCCTGCTTCTTCGTCGGCTGCCCCTCCGGCTGGCCGAAGGAGACGCGCGAGGCGTACAGGCGGCTGTTCGTGCGTGCGGGCATGGTGAACTGCGAGGTGGTGAGCGAGTCTCGCGCGGCGTTCATGTTCGCGCGGGAGTCCGGCGAGCTGCGCGTGTCCGACGACCTGCTCACCCTGCCCACGCTCATCATCGACGCGGGCTCCTCCACCACGGACTTCACCTTCGTGGCCGACCTGGCCGAGCGCAGCCTGGCCTCGGATTTCGGCGAGGTGAGCCTGGGCGGCGGCCTGCTGGACAAGATGCTGCTGGAGATGTGCGTGCGCCGTTCGCCGCAGAAGCGCCAGCTGGAGGACATCTTCGCGCGCTTTCCGCAGTACGAGGCGCGCTGCGAGTTCGAGGCGCGGCGCGTGAAGGAAATGTACTTCACGCAGGCGCGGCGCGGCGGCGGGCTGCGCGCGGAGTCGGCCGTGAAGCTGTACGCCGGGCGCACGCCGGTGACGCTGGACATCACCTGCGACGACGCCGACATGAGCGATATCCTCGCCCGGCCGCAGGAAGCGCTGGACGGGCGCTCCTTCGAGGCCAGCTACCGCGCCTCGCTGGAAGAAGCGGCGGCGGAACTGGGCGGCGATCAGCCGCAGATCATCCTGCTCACCGGCGGCGCGTCGCGGATGCCGCTTATCGAGGACATCGCGCGGGAAATCTTCCCGAAGGCGCAGGTGCTGCGCGGACTGGAGCCGGAATTCGCCATCGCGCGCGGGCTGTGCTACGCGCTGCGCATCGACCAGAAGACAAAGGGCTTCAACGAGGCCGTGGAGGCGCTCATCCGCTCGGAAGACATGGAGGAGCTGGTGCTGGCGCGCATGCCGGAGCTGTTCGGGGCGGTGTCCGCGCCGCTGGCCGACCGGCTGGTGGACGACGTCGCGCCCGAGGTGTTCGCGCTTTGGCGCGCGGGCGGGCTTAAGACCTTCGACGACATCGGCGGCGAGCTGTCCGCGCGCATGGGCCGTCTCATGGAAGGCGAGGAGATGAAGGCGGCGCTGCGCCCGGCGGTGAGCGATTGGATCATGCGGCTGCGCCCGGATATCGAAGCGCTGACCGACCCCATCTGCGACCAGTTCGAGCTGCCGCGCACCTCGCTGCGCCTGCCGGATTCGCTGGATATCGGCGCGGCGCAGATCATGGTGGGCAGCGACAGCCTCATCAAGACGGATCAGTTCAAGGCGCTGATCGACCTCATCGTGGCCACGGTGCTGGCCTCCATATTCGGCGGCGGCGGCCTGGCGCTGATCGCCGCGGGCCCGCCCGGCCTGATCAGCGGGTTCGTTCTGGGGCTGCTGGCCGGCATCGTGGGCACGGAGACCGCCGAGCGCCTGCTGCGCAGGGCCGAGCTGCCCGTGGCCGTGCGCAAGCTGCTCACGATGGGCTACTTCCGGCGCAGCCTGAACAAGCGGCGCGGCGAGATCCGCGCGGGCATCTGCGCGGAACTGGAAAAGCAGCTCGATCCGCCCTCCGAGGCCGCCCGCGGCATGGTGCGCGACATCGCCGCGTCCATCGAAAAGCAGCTGGGCAGGATGATGGAGCGCGCCGCGCTGCTGATACACTGACAATTTTTTCGTGCGATCAGGGGCCTGCCGGGGCGGCGGGCCCTTTTTCCGACCGCGCCGGCCCGCCTACCCCATCGCCACGTCCAGCGCCATCATGACGGAAAAGCCCAGCGAAAACAGCGCCGCGCCGGCCTCCGGCTGTTCCGCCGCCGCGGCGGGCGTCAGCTCCGCCGTAACGACATAGATCATCGCGCCGGCCGCGAAGCTCAAAAGATACGGCATGAGCGGCGCGGCCTGGCGGGAGAGCCGGATCATGGCCAGCGCGCCGATCGGTTCGATCACGCCGGACAGCGCGCCGCAGGCGAACGCCGCCCAGCGTTTCCACCCCTGCGCCCGCAGCGGCAGGGCGATGATCGCGCCTTCGGGGAAATTCTGGATCGCGATGCCCAGCGACAGCGCCGTCGCCCCGGCCGCCGTGAGGCCAGCGCGGCCCTGCAGCCAGCCTGCGAACGCCGCGCCGACCGCCATGCCCTCGGGCAGGTTGTGCAGCGTGACCGCCAGGATCAGCATCGCCGTGCGGCTCATGCGGCCGCGCGCCGCCCCCGGCCCGCCCCGCGGCGGGAGAAACAGGCGGTCGAGCGAGGGCAGAAACAGAACGCCGATCCAGAAGCCGACGGCCGCTGGCAGGAAGGCCCACCGGCCCATCGGGGCGGCCTGTTCGATGGCGGGCAGCAGCAGGCTCCACACGGAGGCCGCCGTCATCACGCCCGCCGCGAAGCCCGTCAGCCCGCGCTGAACCGCCGGATTCAGCCGCCCCTTCATCGCGAACGCGCACGCCGCGCCGAGCGATGTTCCCAGCAGCGGGATCAGCGCGCCGCGCCACACTTCAGGGATCATATCAACACCTCCGCTGCTCCAGCCTATTCCCCGGGCTGGGTTTTCGTCACAGGGAACGGCGGGGCGCGGTTTTCTGTAAAACTTGTGAAAAAAGCCGTATAGACGGCGTGTTTGCGCGCGCCGGCTTTGAAAAACGGTATGGTTTATGCTATAATATGCGCGTAACCGCCGGCATATCGGCCTGTTTTCGCATATTTGCACAGAAGGGATGGATTATTTATGAAACCGGCTCCCATCACGCAGGAACAGCTCTCCGCCTGGTCCAACGGCTACAACGGCTCGACGGCGCTGCAGCTCGCCACGCTGGCGCTGTCCAAGACGGATATCAACGACGTGACCTATGTTTCCAAAGCGGCGTTCGCCATGCGGCAGAAGTTCTCCATCGACATTCCCACGCTGGATGTCACCAACCAGCAGGCCAGCGGCCGCTGCTGGCTGTTCGCGGCCGCCAACGTGCTGCGCGAGCGCATCGCGAAACAGCTGAACCTGGAAGCCTTCGAGCTGTCGCAGAGCTACCTGGCTTTCTGGGACAAATTTGAGCGCGTCAACTACTTCCTCGAGAGCATCATCGCCACGGCCGACAGGCCCGCCGACGACCGCACCGTCGCCTTCATCCTCGAGACCGGCGTGCATGACGGCGGCCAGTGGGATATGTTCGCCAACATCGTGGAGAAATACGGCGTGGTGCCCAAGGACGTCTACGACGAGACCTTCCAGTCCAGCCATACCCGCGGCATGAGCCACATCCTCAACCGCAACCTCAAGATCTGCGCCGTGAAGCTGCGCGGCATGGTGAAGGCCGGCGCGGGCGAGGCCGAGCTCCAGGCCGCGAAGAACGACATGCTGGGCAGCATCTACGGCTTCCTGTGCGCCTGCTACACCGAGCCGCCCAAGACCTTCGATTTCGAATACGTCGACAAGGACAAGGCCTATCACGTCGAAAAGGGCCTCACGCCGAAGAGCTTCTGCGAGAAGTACGTGGGCGACCTGCTGGCGAAGACCGTGAGCGTCATCCACGCGCCCACCGCCGACAAGCCGTATCACAAGACGTTCACCATCGAGTACCTGGGCAACGTGGCGGGCGGCAAGCCCGTGAAGCACCTGAACCTCACGATGGACGAATTCAAGGCCGCCATCATCCGCCAGCTGGAGGCGGGCAAGGTGGTCTGGTTCGGCAGCGACGTGGGCAAGTTCGGCGAGCGCGAGAAGGGCGTGTGGGACGACCAG
>JAFZRB010000304.1 GCA_017620115.1 Clostridia bacterium
CAGCATCCTATTGCGATAGACAGCAAAGAGCCGGGCTAACACCTCATCCGCCTCTCACGAGGCACCTTCCCCTCGAAGGGGAAGGCAAGGTTTTATCGCTTCAACAAACTCCAATTTACTGGATCAAATGAGACGGCCCTGGATTATTTGCGCGCGCGGCTTGAAACAGACCGCAAACTATGCTAAAATAAGTATATGCTCACAGCAGTCCGTTCGGCGCGATGACCAGCGCCAGCCCGGGCAGGCCCAGAAGGCCTGTGACGAGCGCCGTGAACGGGTTGAGGGGCACCGAAAACCCGGCGAGCCGGCCGAAGTGGTTCACCAGCCACAGCGCCAGCCCGCCGAGCAGACTGCCCGCGAGCAGCCGCCAGAGAAAGCGCATGGGAACGAGCAGCAGCCAGCCGATCAGGTAGAGCAGCACGAGTCCCAGCGCGAATGAAACCACCAGTTCCCAGGTTATCACGGCGGCACCCCCTTCCGTCACACAGTCTATGACCGGAACGGGGCGTCCATGCGGGGGAAGGAAAACCCCCGCGAAAGAGCGGCCGGCGCGGGCGTTATGATGAACTGCGCATTCTGTACTGCCAAGTGAAAAGGAGTGTTTTCCCATGAGCATCTCGGTCAGATCCTTCGGACATCTGCCCACCGGCGAGGAGGCCATGCTGTACACGCTGACCAATGCCTCCGGCGCGTCCGTCTCCATCACCAATTACGGCGGCATCATCGTGAAGCTGCTCGTTCCCGCGAAGGACGGCACGCTGGGCGACGTGCTGCTGGGCTATGACTGCGTCGAAAAGTACGCCGATCCCGCCGCGCCCAACCCCGGCTATTTCGGCGCGCTGATCGGCCGCTACGGCAACCGCATCCATGAGGGCCGCTTCACCTTCCACGGGAAGGAGATTCAGCTGGCGCGCAACTCCAACGGCCAGCACCTGCACGGCGGCGACGTGGGCTTCGACCGCAAGCTGTGGGCCGCCGAGCCCATCGAAGGCAGCGGCGAGGACAGCCTGGCGCTGCGCTACACCAGCGCGGACGGCGAGGAGAATTATCCGGGCGAGCTGAAGGTGGTTGTGACGTATACCTTCACCGACGCCAACAAGCTGGAGCTGCATTACGAGGCCGTTTCCAACAAGGACACCATCTGCAACCTGACCAACCACGCCTATTTCGATCTCGAGGGCGAGGAGAACGGCGACGTGACCGGCCAGACCGTGACCATCCACGCCGATCGGTTCACCGTGGTCGACAAGGACAGCATCCCCACCGGCGAGCTGCGCGACGTGACCGGCACGCCCTTCGACCTGCGCGCCGGCAAGCTGCTTTCCGTGGGCTTCGCCTGCCAGGCCGGCGACGAGCAGATGACCTTCGGCCAGGGCTACGATCACAACTTCGTGGTCAACGGCAAAGGCATGCGCGAGGCGGCGGTGGTCTGCGCGCCCGTGAGCGGCCGCGTGATGACCGTCTTCACCGACCAGCCGGGCATCCAGCTCTATACCGGCAACATGATCGACTGCGCGCATCCCGGCAAGAGCGGCCGCATGTACCAGAAGCGCGACGCCCTGTGCCTCGAAACGCAGGATTTCCCGGACGCCCCCAACCATCCGAATTTCCCCAGCTGCGAGCTGAAGGCCGGCGAGAAGTACGATTTCACCACCGTCTACGCGTTCAGCACGCTGTGACAGAGCGCCGATACCCCGTGAACAGCCCGGACAAATCCCGTTGCAGGGAGATGTCCGGGTCTCTGCATAGGATGGTTTTTCCAGATCGCGATTTGCCGGAATATGGCGAAAAGCTGGAACATATGGCAGATTCAGGGCGTCAAAAGGACAGAATTTTCGGAGGTGAGACACATGAAAAGGCTGATTGCGCTGCTGCTGATTGCGCTGCTGCTCGTTCCCGCAGTCAACGCGGCCGCGGAGGCGGAGGACGCCCGCATGGAGGCGTACATCAATGAGAACGGCCGGATCAGTTTTGTGATGACCGAAACCGGCGAGGAGTACGAGATCGCGATCGACGGCGTGCGGAAGATCGTGCATGTGAGCGATCAGGCGATTTTCTACACCGTGGTCACGTATACGGGGCAGACGGCGCTGTACGTCTGGAGCCCGACGCTGAGCACGCGGGACAGCGCGCTGCTGATCTCGGACGTATCGGGCGACCCGGTCTACGTGGCGCGCGACGACGCCGTCTACTATCTGTCGGCGGAGAATCCGCGCCAGCTGATGAAGTGCGACGCAGCGAGCCTGTCGGGCTCGGCCGTGCGGCTTCTGCCTTCGGCCACCTGCGAGCTGCGCGAGTCGATGGACGGCCTTTACATCACCGTCAGCGGCCCGTGGAAATCCTACTTCAGCCGCGTTCTTGACGCTTCGACGAACGCCTTGAACACGGCCCGGTTCGACCCGGACGCGGTGTGGACGAACTTCGGCGTTTTTGAAACGCAGCTCACCGTCGAAGGCGGGCTCGAGCTGAGAATGGCCGGCGAGAGCGAATGGCGGGGCGTGACCTATGATAACGTGTTCGCGCAGGCTGAGATGGACGGCAAGCTCTACTACCTCATGCGCGAAGGCGACGATTACACCTGGCTGGCCTGCTACGATCCCGCGGCGGCGGCCGAACAGCTCACCTACGTCTACGACTTCAACGAGGCGCTTCAGCCCACGCTGCTGGCGGGCGAGGGCGCGGTGTTCATCATCGACCTGTGGGGCAACGTGCTGGCGCTCAGTCCGGAAACCGGCGAGTTTCTGGGCTTCTGGCTGGCGGAGGACGCGCCCAACGCCGAGATGACGCTGTGCGACGGCTGCCTGCTGGTTTACGACACCACGGACGGCGCGTATGCGCTGAAGCTGAAGGAAAAGCTGCCCTGGGCGGCGGAGAAGGTCGTTTACAACCGACTGGCGCTGGGCAGCCGCGGCGAGGACGTGCGCAATCTGCAGACCCGCCTGAACGCGCTGGGCTACAACGCCGGCAAGGCGGACGGCATCTTCGGCGCGAACACGCAGCGCGCGGTGGTGTATTTTGAGGACGCCATCGGCTTCGCGCAGGACGGCGTGGCCACTCCCGAACTGCAGCAGAAGCTGTTCGCGGCGGGCGCGCCCGTGTATCAGGAGTACATCGAGCTTGCCCGCGGCGGCATGCACAACGGCGTGCGCGTGCGCTCCATGCAGGAGCGCCTGCGCGAGCTGGGCTATCTGGCCGATGTGGCGGACGGCGTGTTCGGCATGCGCACGCAGGCGGCCGTGACGCTGTTCCAGAACGAGAACGGCCTGCGCGCCACGGGCGTGGCCAACGTCGACACGCTGCGCCGCCTGATGAGCAGCGACGCCGCCGTGTGCTCCAGCTTCATCCAGCTGCGCAAGGGCGACACAGGCATCCGCGTGACGGAGCTGCAGGAGCGGCTGCGCAAACTGGGCTATATGATCGGCAAGGCGAGCGGCGAGTTCGACAACGCCACCGCCGAGGCCCTGCGGCTGTTCTGCACGGTCAACGGCATGGCCGAGAAGGAGATCGCCGACGAAGCGATCCAGAGCCTCATGTTCTCGCGCGCCGCGATGGCCTATACCGGCTACATCGAGCTCAAGTACGGCGACAGCGACGAGCGCGTGCTGAACCTCCAGAAGCGCCTTGCCGAGCTGGGCTACTACTCGGGCGAGCTGCGCGGCAACTACCGCTCGCAGACCCGCGAGGCGGTGCGCCTGTTCCAGGAGAACAACGGCCTGAGAGCCACCGGCGTCGCGACGGTCGAGACGCAGCAGAGGCTGTTCACCGAGAAGGCCGTGCCTTATACCGAGCCGACCGCGGTTCCCGTGCCCGAGCCGACGGCCGTTCCCACGCCGAAGCCGACGGAAGTGACCACGCCCGTGCCGACCCCGGTTCCCACGCCCGACCCGACGGCCCTTCACACGCCGCAGC
>JAFZRB010000305.1 GCA_017620115.1 Clostridia bacterium
CCAGATGGTGCAGCGCGGCCAGACGATCCTGCACATTGGTGCCCGCGCCCAGCTTCGGTGTCGAGCCTATGAGAATGCGAACCTGTCCGGAGCGCACTCTGGCAAACAGCTCCGCCTTCTTTGTCTCCGTGTCCGCCTCATGGATGAAGGATATCTCTTCACGGGGCACGCCCTGCTCGGTCAGCTTCTCACGAAGGTCGTCGTAGATGTTGAACTGCCCGTCGCCCTTTGGCGTGGAGAGGTCGCAGAAAATGAGCTGCGTGGTCTTCTTTCCCTGCCCTTCCTGCCAGACCTTCAGGGCGTTTCTCACACACATGTTGACCTTGCTGTCTGGGTAATCGCCGTGCAGCTCGTTGACCAGCCGCTGGTCCAGCGCGCACTTGCGGCCGTCGTTGGTGATCTTCAGCATGTTATCCGCTTTCGGATCGACCGCGCCACTGCGCACCTTTTCAGCCCGCTCTGAAAAACCTTCCACCATGTCCTTCTGTATGTCGCTGGGCTTCAGCGCTTCGTTGACATATTCAGCCTCCGGCACTGGTAGTTTCAGCATATCCGCCGTCTGTACGTCCGCCGCTTCCCTGAACATGGAAATGAGCTCAGGCAGATTGTAGAAGCGGGCGAATCGCGTCTTGGAGCGATAGCCGGTGCCTTCGGGAGCCAGCTCTATGGCCGTCACCGTGTCGCCAAAGGCGGAGGCCCAGCTGTCGAAGTGAACCATGTCCATGCGCTGGAGCAGGTCGTATTGCAGATAGCGCATGATGGTGTACAGCTCCACCATGCTGTTGGAAACCGGCGTGCCCGTGGCGAAAACGACGCCGCGTCCGCCTGTGATGGAGTCCAGATACCGGCATTTCATGAACATGTCGCTGGATTTCTGCGCGTCGGTCTGCTGGATGCCGGCCACGTTCTGCATTTTCGTGTAGAGAAAGAGGTTCTTGAAGTTGTGGGACTCGTCCACGAACAGGCGATCCACGCCGAGCTGCTCGAATGTCACCACATCGTCCTTCCGGCTCTGGTCGTTCAACCGCTGGAGCCGCGCCTCCAGGCCCTTCCGGGTACGCTCCATCTGCTTGACGGTGAAGTTCTCCGAGCGCTGGCTCTTCTGCGTCTCAATGGCATCGGTGATGTCGTCGATCTGCCGCTGGATCATGTCGGCCTGCCGCGCGCGGGAAAGGGGGATTTTCTCGAACTGGCTATGCCCGATGATCACCGCGTCGTAGTCGCCGGTGGCGATGCGTGAACAGAACTTCTTGCGGTTGGCCGGCTCAAAATCCTTTTTCGTCGCCACCAGGATATGCGCGCCGGGATAGAGGCGGAGGAAATCCGCACCCCACTGCTCCGTCAGGTGATTGGGCACGACGTAGAGGTTCTTCTGGGAAAGGCCCAGACGCCGGCTTTCCATGCCCGCGGCAATCATGGAAAAGGTCTTGCCCGCGCCGACGCAATGGGCCAGCAGCGTGTTGCCGCCGTACAGGATGTGTCCCACCGCGTTTTTCTGATGGGGCATCAGGGTGATGGCAGGCGTCATGCCGACGAATCGGATGTGACTGCCGTCATACTCGCGTGGCCGGATGGCATTGAACAGGCGGTTGTATTTGGCGCAGAGCGCCTCCCTCCTGGCCAGATCCTTGAAAATCCATTCCTTGAACGCCTCGCGGATCATATCCTGTTTCTGTTGAGCCAGAATGGTCTGCTGCTTGTTCAGCACACGGTGTTCTCCGTCCGCGTCCCGCACGATGTCGTAAATCTTTGTGTTTTTCAGGTTCAGCGCGTCCTCCAGCAATTTGTAGCCGTTGACGCGATCCGTACCGTAGGTGCTGTTGGTCATGGGATTGCCGGAATCCTGGCTCTTGCCGGTGATATTCCACACGCCGCTGACGTCCGAATACTGGGCCTGAATGGCATAGCCGGCCTTCCAGCGGGGCGTGTGAAAGACCTCGCGCATGAAATCGTCGAGATAATGGGGCTCGATCCAGGTCGCGCCGAGTCGCACTTCAATTTCGGAGGCATCCAGGTCCTTGGGCTGCACGCGCTGGAGATACTCTACGTTCACGGCAAAAGCATCGTCGCTTCGCGCGGCGTCCCGGGCCAGATCGAGCTTCTGCCGCACGTTGCCGGACAGGTACTCGTCGTTGGTCTCCCATCGTCCCGTCTCGGGGTTTCGGAAGATGACGCCTCGCAGTTCCGCTATGATCTCTTCTTCCGACTTCGAGCAGAGCCCGGCCATATAGCCAAGGTCAACGGCGGCTTTCTCGCCTATGGACAGAGCGAGCGCTTCGCTGGCCGTGTCGACGGATTCAACGGGTACGGGTCGCTGAATGGTGCGCCTGGTGAAGATGTCCGCTTTGCGGACCAGGTGGCCTTCCTCATCCGTCACCTCCAGCGCCGCCAGCATGCAGTAGCTGCTGTCCTGAGAGAACGCGCGCCTGTTGGCCGCGCCGCTTATGAGTCCGTATGCGGCGGTGAATCGGTCGTATCGCTCGCTGAGGTCCCGCTGCAGCGCCGCGATCTGATCATCCGTGCTTTCCTCCAGCTGCGCGTCCAGCAGCGCCTGCGTCGCGTTGCGCAGCTCCACCATGCCCTTCACCCGGCCCGCGGCGGTCACCGATAAAGCGACGGGCGTCATGACCGAGTTTTCACGGAAGTAGACGGTATCATCTATGACGGTGTAGCTGAAATTGCGCACATTTGGGTCGGCGGGAATGGTTTCAGGCAGCTCGGCAAGATCGGTATCCGGCAGTTCAAAGGGGACGATCTGCCCGTGAATGTGGGAGACAGCCTCCTTCAGCTGATCCGCCAGCACAGCTCCTTCTATGGGCCGAACGGTCATGGCCTGGCTGGCGTACTGGGTGTTTTCCGTAGACAGCTCGCCCAAGATCATCTCGGGATGCCGCACGAAATAGGCGTTGAGCGTGAATCCGTCTTCGGTTGTGTCGAGTCGCACCCAGTCCGGCATATCCACGGCCAAACTCTCCCGCTTTTGCAGGAACAGGATGTCCGTCACCACGCCGGTGTTGGCGTTGCGCAGGAAGGCGTTGTCCGGCAGCCGGATGGCTCCCAGCAGATCCGCGCGGGCGGCAATATACCGGCGCACGGAATCGTTCTGCTTGTCCATGGTGCCGCTGGAGGTGACGACCGCCATGACGCCGCCGGGCCGCAGCAGGTCTATAGACCGGGCCAGAAAGTAATCGTGAATGAGGAAATTGTACCGGTCATACTTCCGGTCTGGCACCCTGTAAGAACCGAAAGGCACGTTGCCGATCACCACGTCGAAGAAGCTGTCGGGAAACTCCGTCTCCTCAAACCCCTGAATGGCGATCTGATTTCGCTGATAGAGCTGCCGGGCGATGCGACCGGTCACACTGTCCAGTTCCACGCCGTACATGCGAAGGCCGCTCATGTTGTCGGGAACGAGGCCCATGAAGTTGCCCACACCGCAGGAAGGCTCCAGCACATTGCCGCCGGTCAGGCCCATATTGCCCAGCGCCTCATACATGGCCTTGATGACGGTGGGACTTGTGTAGAAGGCGTTGAGGGTCGAGCCGCGGGCAGCCCGGTATTCCTCATCAGTGAGGGCCGCCCTGACCTCGGCATACTCGCCGGACCACTCGCGATTGTCCGGGTCAAACGCCTGGGGAATGCCGCCCCAGCCTACATAGCGGGAGAGCACTTCCTGTTCCTCCGCTGTCGCCAGCCGGTTTTCGTTCTCCAGCGTTTTCAGCATGTAGATGGCATCCATGTTCATGCGGAATTTGGTTTTCAGGCCACCCGCGCCCAGGTCATCGTCCGTGATGCGGAAATTGTGGCGCTCCTGATTGACAGGAGCTGCCGTTATGGGTATGATGGATTCATCAGGTTCGGCTGTGCTCTCGCTGGCAGGTTCCTCACTCTCACTGGTCGCCGGTGTGTCTTGAGCAGGTGATTCCTCGTTCGGCATGAAGCGCTCGATGAGATCGTCCTGCCGGGCCTGCTCCGCTGATTCCAGCCAGTCCACCACCGTTTCGTATTTCTCCACCCGGAAGATGGGATAGCCGTTGGTCTGCTGATATGTCAGGTCGGACAGGGTGACATCACGGGACAGCGCGGCGATCTGTTCCACACTGAATTGCCGGCCATCCACGGTAAACGTCATGCCGACAGCCAATTCGGGCTGGGTCTGTTCAGACGTTGCCGATTCCGGCTGTGCCTGACCGGGAGGCTCTCCATCGTCCTGGTAGGTCAGGTTTTCCCGCTCCATCGCGTCGAAAAGGGCCTCCATGCTGAGTTGTTCGCCGTGAGTGACCACGGGCTTCTTCGGGAAGATCGTGTAGACGCCGTCCGTGTAATCTGAAACATCGGCAAGCGTCTTGAGTCGAAAATCATGGTTTTCATCATCAGCGGGTGTCGCGGCGACCACATCCGTCATGCTCTCGATCAGCATGAGCACCTGTTCCGGGTCATCCAGCATGGCGGCGACTGCGCGCAGTTGGTCATAGACCTCTGTGCCGGGGAATGGGGTGGTCATGCCATCCGGCAGATGGGAGTAGAAGACGACGACGCTGCCGGCCAGATAGTCGCGCTGAAAATCGGGCATCTGCGCGTAGTCCCGCGGCGTCAGATAGCGGTCACTCTGCATGAGCAGGTCGATGCGTCGGGCGGCAGCAGGCCACTTTATGTCAACGCGGTCATCCGGCTGCGACAGGCCGTTCAGCGTCAGCGTGATTCCCTTTGGCGTATAGGACGCTGACAGGGAATCGTCGCCCCGAACGGCGGGATAGCGGCCGCCCGTGCCATAGAGCTGCCTGATATAGTCGGCGCGCTCTTTGGCGTCGTCGTGGTTGAGATAGTAGGAGTAGAGCGTCAGCCTGGTCTGCATGATCGGGCCACCGTCCGTAAAGAAACGGTCAATCTGTTCGCCCGTAATGAACTGCGGGTAGCTGGCGGGCATGAAACCAGGTTGTGCGGTGAAAAAGTGAGTGGGGCGGGCGAGAATAGGCAGGTTGGACGCGACCTCATTCAGGCGGTATCGGCCTGCATTCATGATGTCGCCGCCCTGCTTTTCCTGTTCATTCAGATCGCTGAGACGTTGTATGATGACGGCAAGATCGTTCGGGTTATGGAGAAGGGCCGAAATGCTGTCCCGCTCTTCGTCGAAGCCCCTGCTGTTTGCCGTGATGTCGTAGCCGGAAAAGAGGGCATTCTGCGCGTCATGGGTCATATCCCGATAAAGGTAGAGAAGCTGCTGCGCGTGTTCACGATACGCCTGCTCCGGCACGCTGTCCAGCGTCTCCTGACTGGCAAACTGTCCGCCCTCCAGCAGCTGCTGAACGCGGGCATCCACCTGTTCCCAGGTCAGCATGACCTTGACCAGATTGCCATATGTGGCATCACCCAGGGCGATTTCCATGCCATTTTCATTCCAGGCTGCGGCGTATCGCTGCCCTTCTATGATCAGGCCCTTTCCGGCAGCGGGGAAGAGCTGTTTGAGGCGTGTCAACCGCTCTTCCGGTGTCTTTTCCTGCATGCAGTTGTAGATGATAGCCGGCACGCTGTTTTTAAGCGCACTGCCGCTGCGCAGGAAATCGTCCACGACCTCAATGTCAAAGGGCATTTCGCCAATGGCGTCCGCCAGCACGCTTTGTTCGATGATGGCGATCTGCTCCTCAGCGGACGGGGTTTCAGGCAAAGAAAGCGCGGAGGCCGTTTCGACCTCCGCGTCCGTCATCGCGCCGTTGTCCGAGGCGCTCTCTTCATCTGTTGCCGTCAGTTGTAGATCAGGTCGTTCAACACCGTCTCCTCGGCCATCGCCGTCAGGCTGTTCATGTGCGCCGCCCAGCCCAGCGGGTTCGTCGCCTTGTCCGGCGGTGGATTGGTCTGGCTCAGCTGATCCACGATCCGTTCCACCCGCTCCTGCGCCGTCCGTTCGATCTCCGCCAAGTGTTGCTCCAGCTTCCCGGTCATCAGCATGCTCTGATACCAGTGCGGCTTGTTCTCCTTCAGGTATCGCTTTCGCATCAGGCCGTACTTCGTGATCGTCAGCGTCTCGTCCGTCTCGATCACCAGATTCGGATAGAGATAATCCCCGTTGCGATGATAGGTCAGTTCCATATTCCAAGCCTCCTTGTGCTCGTTCTTCAGTGTCTTCGTCTCGATCACTTTCGCGCTTTAACGTGCTAAATCCATTATATACCAGGCTTTCTGTTTTTGCAAGAGGAATCTGCGGATTTTCACGGTCAAAGGCGCGAATCTCCCGGCCGATGTCCATGAGGATGGTTTCAGTCAGGCTGCTGATGGTATCGCCCAGCAGGGCGAGGACAGGTTCGCGGTCGAAATACTGAATGCCGGTCAGCGTGGATTCAGGCGCCAGGGCATCGGCGTCGAGTCCGCAGCGCCGGGCCGTGGCGTAGAGGAGACTGGCGCGCATGGTTTCAAAGAAGGCGTTGCGTCGTTCCGCCTCATTCAGCTCGGACAGTCGGGAGCCGGGCATTTCCTCTTCGATGCCTGTCATGGCGTCGTCCAGGTAATCCCCGGCCACCTGGTCGGCGATCTGTTCCAGAGCGCGTGACAGACTGCTCACGTCTGGCAGTGAATAGGTATCAGCAAGATAAGCCAGAAGATGGGGCATATGCCGGTTTTCAACGCGCCATATGTAGGGATAGGGGCTGTTGCGGACGGCATGGGTGTCGGAGACATCGAACACATAGCGCAGCCGGGGCTGAGCGCCGTTATCGTCGATGAGCGCGATGCCCTTCGTGCCGCGGTTGACCCAGCGGCCCACTCTGCTGTTCCATACATCGAGGGAGGCGCAGGCCGTCGCATCAGGACGCTGAGCAAAGATGAGCATCTGCTCAGGGAAGCGGTAGCGGTACATGCGGGAGGCAGTGTCCAGGAAACGCATCCAGTCGCGGGGGGAGCGGCAGGCCCACTGAGCGTAGGCCGCCGCCATGTCGCGGATGTTGTTCAGCTTATCCATTCTCGATCACCTCATGCTGTCAGGTTTCCTGGTCGTCATGCTGTTCGCCGCTGTACTCCATGCCTTCGCTGCGCTCGGCGGCCTGTTCCTGTTTGGGCTTGTATACCTTGAAATACCAGCCCGCGCCGGCAGCGGCCAGGGCGAGCGCGCCGATGAGCAGAATGTTGTTTGACGGCGGCTGCGACTGCGTCTCAGGGACGACAGTGACCGGCAGTGTCGGCGCGGGCGTGGGTTGGATGAACATGAGCGTCGGCATGGGCGACGGCGTCGCCTCCGGCCGATTTTCAATGAATTCGGCCACATCGTTTTCATCCACCTTGGCCAGCATGTAGACATTCTGCTGCGCGCGATCCTTGTCTACCACGATGAAGAAGGTGTTGTTGTTGGCCGTGGTGATGGTGTAGAACTCCTTCGTTCCGTCGCTGATGTCGTCGATGATTTCGGCGTTGCCCGCAATGGTGAAGGGCTGTTCCGTCCGTTCAGGGATAATGACCGGCTCATAGGGAATCGGGGTCGGCATGGGCGTGGGTGTGATGGGAATGATAATGGCTGGCTCCGTATCCATGTCAGCGCCTTTGCCGACCTGCGCCGCGGCGGGCATGGTGGTTAGCAATGCGCAGACAAAGACGGGAACCAGGCGTTTGACAATTCTCTTCTGCATTCTTTTTCCTTTCCGGCACGGTCGTGCCTGTTGTCAATCGTCGTAAAAGGGCAGCCGGCCAAACCCCAGGAAGTGCTCCTTGAAGTAGCGGGTGTTGAAGCTGCTGTACTTGATGGGGTCGCCGGCATGAATCATCATGTCCTCGCCGACATAGATGGCTACGTGCGACGCGCCGTTGACATCGTAGGTCTTTTCAAAGAAGATCAGGTCTCCGGGTCTGGCTTCTGAAGGGGAGATGTGCACGCAGGCTTTGTACAGATAGCGGGCGGGCATGGTGTCGATTTGCCAGCCGTTGCCGCAGTTGTTGATCACCCAGCAGACGAAGCCGGAGCAGTCGAAACCTGTGCGCGGCGACTTGCCGCCCCACACGTAGGCGCGGCCCAGGTACTTTTCCGCTTCCCGTATCATATTGGCGAATTTCACGTCGGAGAGCGCTTCGGGCGGAATGGTGTAATCCACCCCCGAGGAGCCGCCGGTGGTCCGGTACTTTTCGAAGAGATAGTCCCGGTTGCCGAAGGTACGATTGAGCGCGTCGTAGATGATGAGCTGTTCGTCCGTCATATTCCGCCGCGCGACCTTCTCAAAACCCACGTTGGTGAGCGCGACATAGAGCGTCTTATGCTCATATTCCACGTTCATTTCGTACTGGTACTCCTCGAGATGAGCTTCACCGGTCAAGGGATCGATGATGAGGTGAGATCCTGTCATGAGTTCGGGTCGGGTACGGATCTCCGAGCTTTCCGAGACCTTCAGTTCATACTGACTGGAAAAGAGGGCGGACATGGCCTTCCTGATCTCTTCGCCGTCCGTAAACGCGCCGAAACGCGCCTGGAGGTAGGAGATCAGCTGATAGGGATCATGCTCGATGGCGTCAATCTGGTATTCGTAATCATCATAGCCAGGGTGTGTCAGCTGAATCTGGTTGATTTGCGCGTCCAGGGCGTCCTCAAGAGCGCAGTAGTAGTTTTCCGCTGCGTATATGTCGGCGTCCGAACTGACGTAGGTGGTTTCGATGATGCTGGTGCCGCCGCCCTGTATCAGGGAGGCGAGGCTGGTCAGTACAATGGCGACCAGCAGGAAAAGGGCGACCAGCACCGCCGCGATGATGACCATGCCCTTGTGTTCCGCTATAAAGGATACGGCGGCCTTTTTGGCCTTGGCGGGGATGGAAAACGCGGTGCTGGCTGAATCGACAAAGCCGCCCGCCGTGACGACTGTTTCCTGCCTGCGCCGCATGGAGGAGGCAACAGCGGCCTTATGCCGGCGATTCCGCTGGAAAGCCTTGATGCGCTCCTTTTTTGCGTGCTCCACCTGTGCGGCTTTCTCGATGTGTCCTTTCTCCAGCATTGCCTTTTTCGGCTGCGGGTGCAGGCTCTGGCTCCGGACAGACGACGCCATGGTTCGAGCGGTGCGTTCTCCGGACTGTATGGCCACGACGGCCGCTTCCGCGCCGGTATTGTCTTCTCCGGCTTCACTGAGCTGGCGCAGGGCGTAGCGGTTGGTTGCTCTGATGGTCATGGCCGCGGTGCGTCCGCCGAGACGTCCCGCGCCTCGAATCATACCGCTGGCCTCGTCGCCGAATTGCAAGCGGTGACGCTTGACCTCCTCGGCGATGGATTCCGTGCGCGCCTCTTCCTTTCTGCGCAGGACATTGAAGGTCTCGGCGGCAGCTTCCTTCTTCGCTTCTGTCTCTCGATATATTTCGCCTTGCCAGCGTTCCTGCAGATGATGCGCGGCCTCGTCAGCTTTGGTTTCGTCCGGAGCAAGGCTTTGCCCCGCATCATCCGGATATGCGTTTGATGACAGTGAGGATGGTTTCTCCCTGAGCGCTTGGCTGTAATAGAGCCGCTTTCGGGCTTTCGCTCGACGCTCGACAGTTGCTTTGGTGGCTTCTTCATCTATTGGCTGTTCAGCCTTTTCGGATTCTGCCTCGTCGTCGATGAGAAAGCCGTCGTCCTCCGGAGATTCATCCTCATCCGGCAGCTCTGCAAAAGGCATTTCTTCCGCATCAGACAGTCTGCGCAGACGATCATCTTTCTGTTCATCCGATCTGAGCTGCCGCTGGCGTAGTTTGGATTGCTCAATCCGCTTGGCGGCGCTGCGTCTCAGACGTCTGCGCCGACGATTGTCCAGGTTGTTGGTCAGAGCCTGACGGGGTTTGCCGCGGAAGGCTGGCTGGCGGGAGGGTCTTTTTCTTTTTCTGATTGCCATCAGCTGTCACCTCCCATCTCCACGCGTCGGGCCACGACGAGGAATCGTCCGTTTTCCTGAGAGTATTCGCAGGTGATGAGGGTAATCAATCGGTCGCCGTAATGAGCGGTTTCGGGAATTTCGTAGAGCGCACGCCCTTTGCAGGCGCTGACATAGGCGTCGAATTCCCGCTCGCTGCCGGCGCTGGCGAAGCTGTAGAAGGCGAAATCATGGCCGGTATAGACCTTTGTGGTCAGAACCGCGATGATCTCATAGTCAGCCTCGCCGGAGAGCGTTTCCAGGCGGATCATGGGATGTGCCTCACAGAAGCTCTGTTCCCTGTAATTCAGGAGCGGCGCGAACATGCTGCCGTCCTTCATGTTGTGGCCGTAGACGATGAGATTATCGCTTTTCTCCAAATCGCAGATTTCAGCCAGGTACAGGGAGCCTGACTTCGATTCGTTGCCGTAAAAATCCCGATGCAGGTAGTAATCGCGATCATCCGGCCTGAACATAACGGGATAATCGATGGCTGTTCCTTCTATGGATAGCCAGGCCACGCAGTCAAGGTTGCCTGCGTTCAGCAGAGCCAGAGGGCTGGGACGGGGATTTGCGCTTTCGTCAATCTGAACTGTGGACGATGACAGCGTCTGAGAGAGGAGAGCGGCGGTGTCGCCGCCCTCCTGATTGTCGTTATGATCGTTGGCAGGAATTCGTGAAACGAAAGCAGGGTCGCCGCTCGCGTGGAATCGCGCCAGCTCTTCATGTGTCGCGCTGGCTTCCCGGCTGGCCTGCCAGTAGGGAATCAGGTGCCAGGCGCTGAGCAGCAGCGAAGCCAG
>JAFZRB010000038.1 GCA_017620115.1 Clostridia bacterium
CAGGCGACTGATGAGGTGTTATCGTCGCGACCAGCATCCTATTGCGATAGACAGCAAAGAGCCGGGCTAACACCTCATCCGCCTCTCACGAGGCACCTTCCCCTCGAAGGGGAAGGCAAGGTTTTATCGCTTCAACAAACTCCAATTTTTCGGACTGCTTTTTAAAAATGAGAGACCGCCCTGCAAAAGACCAAATGGCCATTGCGCAAACAACAGCCTCATGCTATAATGTAAAGGAAAACGGCAAATGACGTGTTCGTTTTAACAATAGGGTTTTTTAAGGAGGCAAAGCAAGATGGATCACAGCACGCATCACGGCAAGGTTTACATTCCCGACAACGAGTATCTGGATCGAGTCAAAAGGGCCGCGGCCCTGCTGCGCCGCGAGGGTCTGGACGCGATGATCGTTAACGGCACGGAATCCGATTACGCCAATCCCCGCTACTTCTCCGGTTACTGGCCGCTGTTTGAGCGCGCGGGCGTGGCCATCTCGGCGGGCGGCGACGCGGCGCTGATGTGCGGCCCCGAATCGCGGCACTTCGCCGGCGACCGTTCGCGGCTCAGCAAGGTGTTCGTGCTGAAGGAGTACCGCGAAGGCGCGGATCCCGCCTATCCCGAGCTGGTGCCCGATACCTTCCACGACGTCTTCAAGGCCATCGGCGTGACGGGCGGCAAACTGCGCATCGGCGTGGCCAGCTTCCTGGATACCTCCGTGACCATCTACGAGGGCATCCGCGACGCCTTCCCCGACGCGGAGCTGGTGCGGGCGGATCACCTGATGACCGAGCTGCGCCAGATCAAGAGCCCGGCGGAGCTGGCCTGCCTGCGCGAAGGCTACCGCATCGCCGAGCTCGCCAGCCAGCAGGTCATCCGGGAAATTCGTCCCGGCATGACGGAGCTGCAGATGGTGGGCGTGGCCGAGCGCGTGGTGTATGAGGAAGGCGCGGAGTACGAGGGGCTTCCCATGTACGTGTTCTCCGAGGCGTCCACCCGCCACGCGATTTCCCGCTCCTGCTACCGCACCTTCCAGAAGGGCGACATCGTGCAGCTGAACCTCTCCGCCAAGATCGACGGCTATTCCGCGGCCATCGGCTATCCTGTGGTTCTGGGCAAACTGGAGGGCAAGCGGCGCGAGATCGTGCTGTTCGGCCGCGACGCGCATTTCTGGACGCAGGAGCAGGTCCGCGCCGGCGTGCCTGTGGCGGACGTGGCGAAAAAGTTCTACGACCTGTACGCCGAAAAGGGCTACAAGGACAACTATGTGTACGGCCCGCTGCACTCCACGGGGCTGATCGAGGTCGAGGCCCCCTGGGTGGAGACCAGCTCCGACTACAGCTTCCAGCCCAACATGACCTTCCAGATCGACACCTACATTTCTTCCGACGAGCTGGGCTTCGGCGTACGCTGGGAAAAGGGCATCGCCGTGACCGAAACCGGCTGCGACGTGCTCTCGCCGGAGATCGGCAAGCTCTACGAGCTGGAATTCTGAGAAGGGAAGCGCTTGTATGTACGGAAAGAAAGACTGGTTTTTCCCGGACGCCGAACTGCCGCCCAGGGGCTCCAACCCGGATCTTCCGGGCCATGAGTCGATCATCATGCTGAATCCGAACGGCGAGGACGCCGAAGTCGACATCGTGCTGCACTGGACAGACCGCGCGCCGTCCGAACCCATCCGGGTCAGGGTCGGCGCGGGGCTGGTGAACTGCGTGCGCTGCATGGAGCCCGACGGGCTGCTCGGCGTGAAGGTGGCGGTCGGCGAGCAGTACGCCATCGCGCTGCACAGCAGCGTGCCGATCGTCGCGCAGTACGGCCGGCTCGACATGCGCAGCGGGCCGATGGCGTTCTACACCACGCCCGGTTATTGCGAATAATGGCGGGGAGGCGTTGTATATGACGCGGCGATTCTGCCAGAGGGCCTGGCTGAAGCCCGAAAAGGTTGACGAGTACCGCCGGCTGCACGCGAACGCGTGGCCGGGGGTGCTCAGGACGATCGAGGAATGCAACCTGCGCAACTACCGCATCCACCTGCTGGACACGCTGGTCGTCTCCACGTTCGAGTACGTCGGCGAGGATTACGAAGCCGACATGCGCCGGATGGAGGCCGATCCCGTGACCCAGGACTGGTGGACGCATACCAAGCCCTGCTTTTTGCGCCACGACGAGGGAATCTACTACGAGGACATGGAGGAGATATTCCGCTTCGACGGCGGCGATGCGGTCTGAAGCTGACGCGCGGGCGCGGCCCGCAGAGAGGAGCCGGGTATGAACCTGATCGACATGTTTTACCGGGAAATCGAGGACGCGAAGCGGCGCAAGGTGCCGCTGATCATCCCCATCGGCACGATGGAGTATCACGGCGAGCACGCCAGCCTCGGCACGGATACGATGGTGATCACCGGGGTGCTGGAGCGCCTGGGCAAGCGCAAGGAGATCATCGTCGCGCCGCCGATCTGGTACGGCGTGGCCAGCTACGCGGTGTGCGGCCCGGAGAAGAATACCATTCACGTGGACTGCGATCCCTATGAGATCTACGTCACCGAGATCCTCAAATCGCTGGTGTACGGCGGCTGGAAGAACATCTACATGGTCTTCCACCATCAGAGCGAGGCCGACGGGCTGATGCCGATGTCCCTGGCCTGCATGAAGGCGGCCAAGAAGGTCACCATGCGCTACATGGAGGAAAAGCGGGGACTGGGCTGGTGGGGCAGAAACGACATGCAGGACTACTACGAGAACCTGGACACCGCGGACAACCCGCTGACCTTCATCAAGACCATCC